>JACIYW010000050.1 GCA_014359745.1 Paracoccaceae bacterium
CTCCCCACACTTTCGCACCTCAGCGTCAGTATCGAGCCAGTGAGCCGCCTTCGCCACTGGTGTTCCTCCGAATATCTACGAATTTCACCTCTACACTCGGAATTCCACTCACCTCTCTCGAACTCAAGACCGGGAGTTTTGAAGGCAGTTCCGGGGTTGAGCCCCGGGATTTCACCCCCAACTTTCCGATCCGCCTACGTGCGCTTTACGCCCAGTAATTCCGAACAACGCTAGCCCCCTCCGTATTACCGCGGCTGCTGGCACGGAGTTAGCCGGGGCTTCTTCTGTGGGTACCGTCATTATCTTCCCCACTGAAAGATCTTTACAACCCTAAGGCCTTCATCGATCACGCGGCATGGCTAGATCAGGGTTGCCCCCATTGTCTAAGATTCCCCACTGCTGCCTCCCGTAGGAGTCTGGGCCGTGTCTCAGTCCCAGTGTGGCTGATCATCCTCTCAAACCAGCTATGGATCGTAGGCTTGGTAGGCCTTTACCCCACCAACTACCTAATCCAACGCGGGCCGATCCTTTCCCGATAAATCTTTCCCCCCCCATCAAATCTCATCCGATATTCGACAAGATCGAAAAATAGCAATCAAATGAAATTTGATTGAGGGGGCTTATACGGTATTACTCCCAGTTTCCCGAGGCTATTCCGTAGAAAAGGGTACGTTCCCACGCGTTACTCACCCGTCCGCCGCTATCCCCGAAGGGATCGCTCGACTTGCATGTGTTAAGCCTGCCGCCAGCGTTCGTTCTGAGCCAGGATCAAACTCTCAAGTTGAAAGCACATAAGTGCTATCCATGACGTCCGAACCTCTGCACATCCCCGATTGCGCTACCGCCTCCGGCTCGTTGAGCGCGAAAACAGACACCTACCCAAAGGGCAGGATGCAATCAGGAGTCTCTGTTCAACGTGCATCGTTCCTTACGAAACGACACCGCCAAACAGTGAAGCTGACACCTGCATCATCGGGCCGAAACCCTAGCAGGCCGATATGCAAACGTCCGATCCATCGAAAACAGACCAAACCGCCCACATATCTCTTCAGATACCAATCATGTCAAAGAGCACCAAGAGACAAAATCAAACAGAAACGCCACATAAGCAGCGGTCCCGCCAACCTCATCTCCGGAAATCCCAAAACCGCAAATCTCCCGCAGCCCCAGTCCCAAACAACCTGCGTCGTCCGGTGAAGCGGTGTTTAGGGCCCGATCATTTTCTCCGCAAGCACAAAATTTGAAATCATGTCGGTTTTTTGACGGGGTGATTTTTATTACTAGATGTAGCGGCAGGCGGATCGTTTATGTCTAGAAACCAACCGTCGCGGTTGGATTGTTGCGCTGGTGCTGGCCATCGATGGCCCTATGGCCCTGGCATGGGAAGCGTCGCGATTCGGTCGCGGGGGCGGTGGCGCCCTCAGGCGACGGCGTGGCGGCGCCGCCAGCGCAGCCGCAGCGCCAGCAGCCCCGCCACGACCCCAAGATAGACCAGCGGTTCCGGCGGCCAGGCCTTGACCACCAGCACATAATGCACCGCCCCCGCCAATGCCGCGAAGTAAACCAGCCGGTGCAGCCGCTGCCAGGCCCGCGCGCCCATCTTTCGCAAGGCAAGGTCATTGGATGTCAGCGCCAGTGGCACCAAAGCCGCAAACCCCAGCATGCCCACGGTGATATAGGGCCGTTTCACGATATCCTTGCCGATCTCGGCCCAGCGCAACTGTATGTCGAGAAACAGCCAGACCGACAGATGCAGCGCCACATAGCCAAAGGCCAACAGCCCCACCGCCCGGCGAAACCGCAGCAGGCTGATGCCGGTCAGCTTGCGCAGGGGCGTGATTGCCAGACCGGCAACGATGAATTGCAGCCCCAGCTTTCCCACCCGGTGTTCCAGTTCCTTCACCGGATCAAAGCCCAGCCCGTTACTGACGATCAGCCACAGCAGCCATAGCGCGGGCATGGCGCCCAGCGCATAGACCAGCCATACCGGCACCCGGCGCAGCGTGCCATTGGCTGCCTGGCGCAGCGCGCCACCTTGGGGGAGCGCGCGTGCCATCAATACTCTTTGGTCAGGTCCATTCCTGCATAAAGGCTGGCCACCTCATCGCCATAGCCGTTGAACATCAGCGTGGGTTGGCGTTTGGCAAAGAAACCGCCGCCGATGCGACGTTCACTTGCCTGACTCCAGCGGGGATGATCGACGTTGGGGTTCACGTTGGAATAAAAGCCATATTCCTTTGGGGCCTGCATGTTCCACGTCGCTTGCGGCCGGTCGGCGGTCAGGGTAATGCGCACGATCGACTTGATCGACTTGAAGCCGTATTTCCACGGTACCACCAGCCGCAGCGGTGCGCCGTTCTGCTTTGGCATCGCCTCGTCATAAAGCCCGGTGGCAAGGATCGCCAAAGGGTGCATCGCCTCGTCCAGCCGCAGCCCCTCGCGGTAAGGCCAATCCAGGATCGACGTCTTTTGCATCGGCATTTCGGACGGGCGCATCAGCGTCTCGAACGCGACGAACCTTGCGCCCGGCTGCACGCCGACCCGCGCCAGCAGCGCGTTCAGCTCGAACCCGACCCAGGGAACCACCATCGACCAGGCCTCGACACAGCGGTGCCGGTAGATGCGCTGTTCCAGCCTCTGCCCCTTGAGGATATCGGCCAGATCATAGCTGCCGGGCCGATCCACCAGCCCGTCGATCTGCACCGCCCAGGGATCGGTGGTCAGGGCATGGGCATTTTTCGCCGGGTCGCCCTTGTCGAGGCCGAATTCATAAAAATTGTTGTAGCCCGAGATTTCCTCGAACGTGTTTGGCTTCTCATCGGTCGAATAGCGGCTGGGGGCCGCGTTCAGCTTGTCGGCCGCGAAAGCACGCTGCCCGCCCCCCGACAGCCCCAAAAGCGCCGCCCCGCCCGAGGCGATCACCGCGCGGCGGTTCATGAACACAGCCTTTGGTGTTACATCCGACCACTTGAGATCTGTTTTGCGCACGGCCATTCCCACTATCCAGGGGTTCAGGTTACTTTGCTGCTTGCGCCACCTTGCGGTCGATCGCGCTTCGTCCGCCGGGGGCATGATTTCCCGGACCGATCCTTGCAGGGTAAAGCACATCCATCGGTACCGAAATGCCGTTTGGCTGCATCAGCCGAACATGACGGCGCTGCAAGCTGCGCGGTTCATTGACACCGACCGAATGGGCGATCATCTCTACCTCGCCGCGCACACAGCGCACATAATTCTCGACCCGCTTCCACTTGTCTTCGGCAACAAGGCCCTGCTGTAGTCTTGGATTATGGGTCGTTATTCCGGTGGGGCAAGTGTTTTGGTTGCATTTAAGCGCCTGAATGCAGCCCAGCGCGAACATGAAGCCACGCGCCGAGACGACAAAATCCGCCCCTGCGGCCAGCGCCCAGGCCACATCGCCCGGATGCGCCAGCTTGGCGCTGGCGATCAGACGGATACGATCCTTGAGCCCGGCCGCATCGCGCAGGTCGGCCACCTGCGGCAGCGCCTCGCGGATCGAGGTTCCGACCAGATCCATCAGCGGCATCGGCGCGGCACCGGTGCCGCCCTCGCCCCCGTCGATGGTGATGAAATCGGGCGCGCAATCAGCCCCGCGTTCGACGATCAGATCAAAGAACGCGGCCATGGGTTCGGGCGAACCGATAACCAGCTTTATCCCCGTGGGGCGGCCCGTCACCCGCCGCACCCGGTCGATCAGGTCAAGCAGTTCCCCCCAATCCGCCACATCTTCGTGCCGGTTTGGCGATATCGAATCCTGAAATGCCGGTATGCCCCGGATCGCGGCGATCTCGGGGGTGACCTTGACGGCGGGCAGGATGCCGCCCTTGCCCGGTTTGGCGCCCTGCGACAGCTTTATTTCGAACATGCGCACCTGTTCATGCGCCGCCACGGCGCGCAGCCGGTCGTCGCACAGCTTGCCTGCCATGTCGCGCACGCCATATTTCGCGGTGCCGATCTGAAAGACCACATCGCACCCCCCCGAGAGGTGATAGGGCGACAACCCCCCCTCGCCGGTGTTCATCCAGCTTCCCGCAGCCTTGGCCCCGCGCGACAGGGCCTCGACGGCGGGGTGCGAGATCGCGCCATAGCTCATGCCGGACTGGTTGAAGAACGACGGCGCAAGATAGGGCCGCTCTGCCCCCGGACCGATCAGCAGCGCGCCAGAGGCCGCAAACTGATCGTTCAGCGGCGGAAACGGCGCATTGACGAAGATCGCTGTGCCGGGCACCGTGGCGTCGCGGGTCGATCCGAACGCGATGGTGTTGCCCTTGCCTTCGGATGCACGGTTGACCCAGTCGCGCTGTGCGCGGTTGAACGGCAATTCCTCGCGGTCCATCGCAAAGAAATACTGTCGAAAGAATTCGCCCAACTGGGTGAAGAGCCCGCGAAACCGGCCTATTACCGGATAATTGCGCCGGATCGCATCGGTTGTTTGCACCCGGTCGTGCAAGAACAGCAACCCGACCCAAAGCAACACCAGACCGACCGCAAACACGAAGAACAAAGCCAGCGCCTGAAGGATCAGCCCGGCCAGACCAAAATTTTCCATGCCACCCTCATCATACCCGCCGACCAGCCGCCGGATTTGGGGCTAATAGTGCTGTGGACCACCGCAAAGAACAACCCGGTGCAACGAAATGCACGGCAACGTGTCGCCGGGCCCGGCCCGGCACGCATGCTTGAGAGCAGGCGCGGCATCACAAGTTCGTGATTGGAAAATGCCCGCTACGTTGGCTTAGCCCCCAGTGGTCAGAAGTCAAAACCGGATTTTGGCAATCAGCAAGAATCCCCTGTCATCCGGCCCGCGATCCATTCCGTAAACCGAACAATGCCACCAACGGCATTTTCTGAAAAACGGGAGCCAAAACTATGTTTCGCAGAACCTTCATGGCACTGACCGCAGCCACGCTTATCGCCACCCCGGCGCTGGCCGATGGCCACGGCAAGGACATCGTCGATACCGCTGTCGGGGCTGGCAGCTTTACCACGCTTGTTGCCGCCGTTCAGGCCGCGGGCCTGGTGGATACCCTGAAGGGCGACGGCCCCTTTACCGTGTTCGCGCCGACCGATGCGGCCTTTGCCGCGCTGCCCGCCGGGACGGTGGAAAACCTTCTGAAACCCGAAAACAAGGATCAGCTTGTGTCGATCCTGACCTACCATGTGGTTCCGGGTAAGGTGATGTCGGGTGACCTTTCGGAAGGCTTGACGGCGCAAACCGTGCAGGGCGGCGATGTGACGATCACCCTTGATGGCGGCCCCAAGGTGAATGGTGCGAACATCACCACCGCCGATGTGGCGGCCTCGAACGGGGTGATCCACGTCATCGATGCGGTCATCCTGCCCAAGTGACGCATTCGGGGGGCAAGCGCCCCCCAAACCACCCCGCGTTCGGGCGTGTTCAGCGCCGGGTCTGGGCAGGGTGTATCTTGCGCCCTTCGTTTTTCCCGAACCTGAGATAGTGCATCAGGGCGGCTTGCCGTGACTGGGCAACCTCGGGGTAATCGCGGTGATAGGCCATGGCGTTGAACCCCGGCCCCGGATCGCGCCCCTCATAGGCGCCAAGTCGGACGTAATGTTCAAGCGGCGACAGGCTGGCGCCCTTCAGGTCGGGATAGCGGTTCAGATACCAGTCGGCATCGAAAAGGTCCGAAGCGCTGACAAGCGCCGCATCGGCATCAAGCGCGCGGCGCTGCGAACGATGGGCCGCCGACAGGCGGGGGCGGGCAAGCGCGGCCTGAATGCGATCGCGCACCGGCTGCAACTGGGCCAGCGTGGTGCGCAGGTGGCGTTCATCGCGCAGGGCCTGATCGGCCGCGCCAGCGGTATTTTCCCGGCTTTGCAAAAGCCCGCCAAGGGCGGCGATATCGCCTTCACGCGCGGCGATCTCGGCACGCAGGCGCGCAACCTCTTTATCCGAAGCATCCGAAGCGCGCGCGGCGCGTTTTTCGGCAAGGTCCGCTTTTTCGGCAAGGTCTGCGGCCTGCTGGGTCAATTCGTCTATGCGCTGACCAAGCACGGCGATATCCCCCAGGCGGGCATCAAGTTCCGCCCGCAAGTCGGCCGTTTTCGCCTCGGCGGCATCGGCGCGGGTGGTGGCCTCTGCGGCGCGGGCCTCGGCATCCGTTGCCCTGGCCTCGGCGGCGTCGGCGCGGGTGGTGGCCTCTGCGGCGCGGGCCTCGGCATCCGTCGCCCTGGCCTCGGCGGCGTCGGCGCGAGTGGTGGCCTGTGTGGCGCGAGCCTCGGCATCCGTCGCCTTGGCCTCGGCGGCCTGGACAGCGAGGTCGGCGTCGAATTTCCCGGCCTGAACGGTGGCCACCTGGGCCGTCTTGTCGCGCAGTTGCGAAGACAGGGCATCTGACCTTGCCTGAACTTCTGCAAGTGTCTCTTGCGCCTGGACAAGGGCGGCGCGCAGGTCATCGCGTTCCTTGCGTGCGCTGATGCCATCTGCACGTTCGCTTTGGGCGGCCAAGGTCGCCTGATACCCCTCACCCAGACGGTTGAAGACGTGGCGCGCCATCAGATAGCCCGGATGCCCCAGACGCATTCCGGCAAGACGCAGCAGGCGCGGCGGTTGTTCGGCGCCGAACGGCACCACTGTCACCTGCCCGGCTGCGTCGGGGCTGAATTGGCCATGACGTTCGGCCAAGTGCCAGACAAGACGGGTAAGGCCCGCCTCGAATCCTGGGGCGGCGCCGTGGGTGAACAGAACCACTGCCCGGTCGGACAGGGTGGGAAGCCAGTGATTATCGATCAAGGCGGCAAGATCGGCATCAACCGGGCGCGCAATGATCAGCAGATCGAGCGAGCCCGCGTCAAACCGCGCCGCCGCGTCAACGTCACTGCGGACCAAGGTCTGGGCAAAATCGCTGTAATGCGCGTCAATCGCGGCCTGCACGGTGTCGGGAACCGGGTTTTCATCGGCCGTGCCGCCCTCGGGCGCCGGGGGGGCGAAGCCCAGGCAGATACATTCAAGGCCCAGCCGCTCTATCGCCTGGCAGGCGCCCAGAAATGGCAGGCCGTCATCCAGCCCGTGCACCGCCACTGTGCGCGGGCGGGTGGTTTCCACAAGCCAGAACAGAAACGGCAAAGCCCCCAGAAACGATGAGGGCGCAATGTGACGGGCGCGCCAGAACAGGGCCCGGCTGGCCAGCGGCGCAAGCGCGTCGAATGCATCTGCCATGGCGGCGACAGGGGCATGCGCGGCCTCGGCGGGAAGAACGGCATACCCGGTTTCGGCCTCATTGGCCTGCTTCTTGCGGCGCTTGTTTTCCTTGTTCATGGGCGTTCCGAATCCTTGCACGTTAGACGATTACCATGGCGGTGTGGACGCGGCATAGTCGCTCTCGCGGATGCCGTCCAGCGATCCGGCCGAGAACAGCCCTATCACAAAGCCCAGATCCTCGCGGCGCACCATGTCGGGCTTGACGTGGAATTCGGCCAGACGCCCGATCATGCGCTCGGGGCGGACAAGGCGCTCTACCTGATGATAAAGCGGGCGCACGCCGTAATCGTCAAAAAGCACGGTAACGGGCTTTTTCGTGAGCAGCATCACGGTGGCCAGACAGGCGGCGCGCAGGCGGCCATCGATCAACACCACGTCGGGGGGGCGGAAAAAGGGCTGTTCCCACACCTCCAGCGGGTAGCGGTTGAAACGGCGCCAGGCAGCAGCCCCCCGAGGGCGGCCCCAGCCCCCGACCGGGCCGATATCGCAGTGATACACGACAACGGACGAGGCCGGGCCGCTGCCGTCGATCTCGGCTTGCAGGTTGCGCGCCCAGTCGGGATCGCTTTCGACGCTGATCACGAATTTTCCGGGCAGCCCGGCGGCGATGCGGGTTGTCCCGCCCGACCCGTATTCAAGGATCACACGCGCCCCCGCCCCGGCATAGACGCGGGCCACATGGGCGGCCTCTTCTTCGGGCATGAACGGGGCGGCGCCGCCAACGGGATCAGCCACGCGGATGCCCCCGGCACGACCATGTCATCTTGCGGGCATCAGATCCCTGTATCACGCGCTGCGGCACATAAATTCCTTTTTCTCTATATAACCCTGTCGATATCACACGTCCGATCAAGGTCAAGATATCGTCGCCCCGGTTTCCGACACCCACTTCCCCTGGCGGGCCACGCATTCATCCGGCCCCCACAGGCGGAACGCCGACGGGATCGATCGCCGTGGTGTTGCGGGGCTGCGCACGGTAGGGTCGGCCTTGGTTAACCGGGTGTTGGTAGGTCTGGGGCGATCGGGGTGCGTGGGCGTACCCCTTGGGATGGTTCTGGAGAGGTGCGCGCATGAACAAGGCAATTACCGACGGGCTGGTGCTGATGCCGACGCCGTTTGCGGCGGGGCTGGATCAGTGGTCAAGCGGGGATGGCACGCCGGGGTCGGCAACCTATCAGGGCGCGGCCAATGCCGCCTTTGTGCCGGCGGATCAGGATTTTGGCGGCGCGCTGGAATTGCAAAAGACCGATGCGGTACAAAAACTGCGTTTCATGGGCGAGACGCCGTTGCAGCCGGGGTGTTACCTGCGCATCCGGGTGCGGATCAAGGCGATCAGCGGCAACCTGCCCTCGGTGCGGATTGCGGGCTGGGCCGGGGATGCGGGCGGCGCCCATGTGGCCGGGCTGATCGAGACGGGACCGACGATCGCCCTGACGCAACCGGGCGAGGTGGTCACGATCAGCGCGATCGTGGGCACCGGCGCGCGCGCCGGTGTCGACATGGTCTGGGGGCTTGCGCCGATCTTTGGTCATTTCGGCCTTGATCTGACAGGGCCGAATGGCGGTGTGGTGCGCATCGACGATGTCGAGATCGAGGATGTGACGGCGGTTTTCCATCGCAAGATGATGGATTGGGTCGATGTGCGCGATTATGGCGCACTGGGCGACGGGGTAACCGATGACCGCGCGGCCTTTCTGGCGGCGGATGCGGCGGCGGCGGGGCGGCAGGTGCTGGTGTCGGCCGGGGTTTACCGGATCGCCGACACCCTGACGGTGGACTCCCCAGTACGATTCGAGGGCATTTTGACCATGCCCGATGCGGCGCGCCTGCAACTGACCCGAAGTTTCGACTTTCCGACCTATGCGGCGGCATTTGGCGATGAGGTGTTGGGGCTGCGCAAGGCGGTTCAGGCGCTGTTCAACTTTACCGACCATTCCATTCTCGATCTGAAAGGCCGCAGGATACAGTTGACCGGGCCGCTGGATGTGCATGCCGCCGTGGGCAATATCGACAGTTTCGCCATTCGCCGGGGCATCGCCAACGGGCAACTGGATCTGGAACCCGGCGCGGGGTGGAACACGGTGACGGTTACATCGCAGGCGACCTATGCGCCGGCGCAGCGGCTGCAACTTTCCGGGGTGGCCAATGTGGCCCAGGTGCCCGTGGGCGCGCTGGTCACCGGCACCGGTGTGGGGCGCGAGGTTTATGTGACAGCGCGCAATATCGGCGCGGGCACTCTGACGCTAAGCCAGCCTTTGCACGATGCCGAGGGCACGCAGGTGTTCACGTTCCGCAGGTTTCAATACGCGCTGGATTTCAGCGGGTTTTCGGCGCTGTCGTCGTTCGAGATCACCGGAGTCGAATTTCTGTGCAACGGGGTGGGCAGCGCGATCATACTGGCGCCCGACGGTCTGACCTTTCGGGTAGCCGATTGCGTTATCTCGAAACCCAGGGATCGCGGCATCACCTCGACCGGGGTGGGGTGTCAGGGGATTCTGATCGACCGCTGTCAGTTCCTGTCGAACGAACAGCCCCTGCCCGCGCAAGCGCGCAGCAGCATTGCCTTCAACGTGAATGCGAATGATGCGAAGGTGCGCAACAACCGCGCCGTGCGGTTTGCCCATTTCGGGGTGCTGAACGGCACCGGGCACATGTTTGTCGGCAACCATTTCTTTCAGGGTGACGAGGAACCGGCCGGGGTGCGGGTGGCGGGCGTGGTGCTGACCCAGACCAACGTCAAGACGACCTTTACCGGGAATTACATCGACAATTCATTCATAGAATGGACGAACGAGCATGACGAAGCGCCCGCGATGGTCAATGAATTCTCGTTCGGGGGGCTGACGATCACCGGCAATCTGTTCACCGCAAACGGGGTCGCGCCGTGGTTTCGGTGGCTGGTCATCAAGCCTTTCGGCCCCGATCACTTCATTCAGGGGCTGAACGTTTCGGGCAATGTGTTTCGCACCATCAACGGCCCGGTGGACCGGGTGGAGCAGGTGGATACCACCTTTGCCAATCTCGATTTCGCGCGGACGCGCAATCTTGTGGTGCAAGGCAACGCCTTTAACGGGGTCAACCAGACCATCGCGAACCCGGTCGTTCTGCGCCATGATCAGGTGACGGCGGCGGCCACCTGGACGGTGCAGGCCGCCCCGTTCCTGCCCTTTGGAGGCTTTGCCCGCACCGTCGAGGCGATCGTGGCAGAGGGGCCGGTGACAGGTGCCGCAGGCGAAGCGCGCGGTGACATGCCGTTTGCGCGGGTCGAACAGGGGGCGGGCAGGAACCTGATCACCCTGAACTGGGCCAATCCGTCAAAAGGCCGGGTTAACGTGACGGTCCGCGCCGACAGCCCGATCTGATCGGGCCTGTCCGGGGCGGGTTTGGCCGGGCGGGTTTGGCCGGGGGGGTTGGCCGGGGGGTGCCCCCCTCAGGCGGGGTCGATCAGATCGGCGGGGGTCAGCGCAAAGGCCTTGCCGAACCCGCCGTTCAACATGGCCGAGGTTGGGACAAGTTCGACAAAGGTGAAATCGGCGAAGTCGATGTAAAGCGTGGCTTTGGGGTGCTTTTCCAGCCAGAGGCCGCGCTTTTGCGCATGCTCGGCGCTGGCACGGGCAATATGGCGGGCCGTGGCTTGCAGGGTCAGACGGGGGTGGGTCAACGGATCGCCCTTTGGCCCCGGCTCTCCGATCAGAACCGACACGGCGGGGTTGCGCCCCATCGCGCGGGCGTGCAGCGCCAGATCGGAAATCAGCGTGAGCGGAACACCGTCGATGCAGCCAAAGGCGATGCGGCTGACAAAGGGCGCGCCGGTGTCGGGATGGATCACCCCAAGCGCCGCATGGCGCGCCGCCCCGATCAGGGCGCGGGCCAGCGCGCGCGCTTCACTGTCCGTCGGCCGAAGGGGCAGCGTGGTGGGCATCTTGACATCCGCCTGCGCGGGGCGTTGAGTGCGCATACATCAACGTATTGGCACAGAATGACCGGATCAAGCCCGCAGGTGCGCCTGAGCGCGCGTGAGCAGTTTCTACCCAAACTGGTGACGGTTCTGCGCGAGGGGTATCACGCGGCAGATCTTCGGTCCGACCTGACGGCAGGGTTGACGGTGGCGATCGTGGCGCTGCCGCTGTCGATGGCGATTGCCATCGCCTCGGGTGTGGGACCGGAGCGGGGGCTTTATACGGCCATCGTGGGCGGGTTTCTTGTATCGCTTCTGGGGGGCAGTCGGTTTCAGGTAGGCGGCCCGGCGGGGGCGTTCATCGTGCTGGTGGCGGCCTGCGTTGCGCAGATCGGGATACCGGGGTTGATCCTGGCCACTTTCCTGTCGGGGATGTTTCTGGTTTGCATAGGGGCGCTGCGGCTGGGAACCTATATCAAGTTCATTCCCTACCCGGTCACCGTGGGGTTTACGGCGGGCATCGGGGTGATCATCTTTGCCAGCCAGATGACCGGGTTGTTCGGCCTTACCCTCGCCGGGTCCGAACCGGGGCCGATTGTCGAGAAGGTCGCAGCACTTTGGGCGGCGCGGGGCACGGTGAATCCGGCGGCGCTGGCGGTGGCGCTGGCCACGATTGCCGGGATAGAGGCGCTGAAGCGCTGGCGCCCGCGCTGGCCGTCGCTGTTGATCGCGGTGGCGGGGGTCACGGTGGCTGCGGCCGTACTGGGCCTGCCCGTTGAAACCATCGGAACCCGGTTTGGCGAATTGCCGCGCAGCCTGCCGGTGCCCGCCCTGCCCGCGTTCGATCCGGGCCTGATCATTGCAGCCCTGCCCTATGCGATCAGTTTCACGCTGCTGGGCGCGATTGAATCGCTGCTGTCGGCGGTGGTGGCGGATGGGATGTCGGACGGGCACCACCGATCCAACGCCGAACTGGTCGCGCAGGGCGTGGCCAACATGGGCGCGGCGATTTTCGGCGGGTTTTGCGTGACCGGCACCATCGCGCGCACCGCAACCAACGTGCGGGCGGGCGCGCGCGGGCCGCTTGCGGGCATGTTTCACGCGGCTTTCCTGCTGGTCTTCATGCTGGTCGCCGCGCCGCTTGCGGTGCATATCCCGCTGGCGGCGCTGGCGGGCGTTCTGGCGATCGTGGCCTGGAACATGATCGAAAAGGATGAATTCCTGTCGCTTCTGCGCATATCGCGGGGGGATGCGGTTGTGCTGCTGGTCACGTTCCTGCTGGTTGTCTTCCGGGATCTGACCGAAGGGATCGTGGTCGGCTTCGCGCTGGGCGGCCTGTTGTTCATCCACCGCATGTCCGAAGTGGCCCGTGTCGAGGAACGCGCGCCGCTGGTTGCCCCGGATATCGCGGACCAGGTGCGAACCCATGCCGGCCCCGGCACGGATGAGGTGATGGTCTATCGCATCAAGGGCGCGTTCTTTTTCGGGGCCGTCACGGCGGTGGGTGGCATCCTTGACCGGATCGCGCGCATTCCCAAGGCAATGGTCGTCGATTTTTCCGAGGTGCCCTTTGTCGACAGCTCCGCCGCGCGCACCATGGACCTGTTTATCGAGAAGATGGCGCGACAGGGCTGCAAGGTCTATGTGACCGGGACCGACGCCGCCATGCGGCGGGTGCTGTTCGTGGCCGGGGTGCGCCCGCCGCGTGTGCGGTTCATGGCCGATGTGGCGACGGCGGTGGCGCGCGCCGCCGAGGCGGTCGGGGATGCCGAAGGCAAGCTGACGCGGGCTGAGTGATTCGCGCCCGCCGTCCTCCGCCCCAGAACGCGCGGCGCGGGGGCATTATGTCGCGGCCGCGCACTGTCAATGCCTGCAAAGTGATGTAGCCCAGGTCATGCGCGCGGGGCGAACCTGCACGCGATTTGCACAGGCATACCCATGTTTTTCCATGCAAAAACCCCGCCATGCGTGAAAGAATTTACAAAACCCCAGCCGCGCCTGTAAAATATTTTCAGAAAAACCGTTATTCCCAAAGGGGTTACGCACAAACGCGCTTTCGGTTTACAGTGTCGATCAGACGCAGGACGAAACCGGGCAAACCAGTAGAACACGGCTGCCGTTTCGCCATGGCACGGCACCGATCCGAGGAGGAAACCAATGGCACAGGACGCCACCACGACCGCAACCGCGCCGGTCAAGACCTATCCCGCACCCAAGGAATTCGCCGCCAAGGCCCATGTGGATGCCGCGCGCTACCGCGAGATGTATGACGCCTCGATCAAGGATCCAGACGCGTTCTGGGGCAAGGAAGGCAAGAGGCTGGACTGGATCACGCCCTATTCAAAGGTGAAGAACACCGATTTCACCTTTGGCCAGGTCGATATCCGCTGGTATGAGGATGGCGTGCTGAACGTGGCGGCCAATTGCATCGACCGCCACCTTGCCACCCGCGCCGGTCAGACCGCGATCATCTGGGAACCTGATGATCCCAAGGACAAGGCGCTGCACATCACCTATGCCGAGTTGTCCGACAAGGTGAACCGCTTTGCCAATGTGCTGTTGTCACAGGGCGTTATGCGGGGCGACCGGGTGGTGATCTATCTGCCGATGATCCCCGAGGCGGCCTATGCCATGCTGGCCTGCGCGCGGATCGGGGCGGTGCATTCGGTGGTGTTTGCCGGTTTCTCGCCCGATGCGCTGGCCAACCGCATCAACGACAGCGGCGCCAAGGTGGTGATCACCGCCGACACCGCGCCGCGCGGCGGCAGGCGCACCGCGCTCAAGGGCAATACCGATGCCGCGCTTCTGCATTGTTCCGACAAGGTGCGCTGCCTTGTCGTGAAACACACCGGCGACCAGACGACATGGATCGAGGGGCGCGATGTGGATGTGAAGGCGCTGATGGAACACGCAGCCCCCGATTGCCCGCCCCGCCCGATGGGGGCAGAGGATCCGCTGTTCATCCTTTACACCTCTGGCTCTACCGGCAAGCCGAAGGGGGTGGTGCATACCTCTGGCGGCTATCTGGTGTTTGCGGCGATGACGCATCAGATCACCTTCGATTACCACGAGGGCGATGTGTACTGGTGCACCGCCGATGTCGGCTGGGTGACGGGGCACAGTTATATCCTCTACGGCCCGCTGGCCAATGGCGCGACGACGCTGATGTTCGAAGGTGTGCCGACATGGCCCGATGCCGGCCGGTTCTGGGAAGTGTGCGCCAAGCACAAGGTCAATCAGTTCTACACCGCCCCCACCGCCATTCGCGCGTTGATGGCCCATGGCGCGGGCCCGGTGGAAAAGCACGACCTGTCATCGCTGCGCCTGCTGGGCACCGTGGGAGAGCCGATCAACCCCGAGGCCTGGAACTGGTATAACGAGCACGTCGGCAAGGGCCGCTGCCCCATCGTTGATACCTGGTGGCAAACGGAAACCGGTGGCCACATGATCACCCCCCTGCCCGGC
Organism: Paracoccaceae bacterium; assembly: GCA_014359745.1. Lineage (GTDB taxonomy): Bacteria > Pseudomonadota > Alphaproteobacteria > Rhodobacterales > Rhodobacteraceae > JACIYW01. The sequence continues at coordinate 14,607 of JACIYW010000050.1, forward strand.
GCCACCGCCACCAAACCCGGATCGGCGACCAAACCGTTCTTTGGCGTGCAGCCGGTGGTGCTCGAGGCTGAGTCGGGCAAGGAAATCACCACGACCGAGGCAGAGGGCGTTCTGGCGATCAAGGATAGCTGGCCGGGGCAGATGCGCACCGTGTGGGGCGACCATCAGCGGTTTCAGGAAACCTATTTCCAGCAATACAAGGGCTATTACTTTACCGGTGACGGGTGCAGACGCGATGGTGATGGCGATTACTGGATCACCGGGCGCGTCGATGACGTGATCAACGTCTCGGGCCACCGGATGGGCACGGCCGAGGTGGAATCGGCGCTGGTCGCCCACGCCAAGGTCGCCGAGGCCGCCGTGGTCGGCTATCCGCATGATATCAAGGGGCAGGGCATCTATGCCTATGTCACCCTGATGAACGGGGTGGAACCGAGCGAGGATCTGCGCAAGGATCTGGTGAAATGGGTCCGGCAGGAAATCGGCCCGATCGCCAGCCCGGACCTTATCCAGTGGGCGCCCGGCCTGCCGAAAACCCGTTCGGGGAAGATCATGCGCCGCATCCTGCGCAAGATCGCCGAGAATGATTACGGCGCGCTTGGCGATACCTCGACGCTGGCCGATCCGGGCGTGGTGGACGAGCTGATCGAAAACCGCATGAACCGGGGGTGATGCAGATGGACGGGATCACCGCCCCCGCCGCGCAGGTTTCGCCGCCCGTCGTGATCTTGCTGGGCCCTCCGGGCGCCGGCAAGGGCACGCAGGCACGGCTCTTGGAACAGCGATTCGGGCTGGTGCAGCTTTCCACCGGCGATCTGCTGCGCGCGGCGGTCGCGGCGGGCACCAAGGCCGGGCTGGCCGCGAAAGCGGCGATGGACGCGGGCGGCCTGGTATCGGATGACATCGTTCTGGCCATTCTGCGTGACCGCCTGGCCGCGCCGGATGTGGCGGCGGGCGTCATACTGGATGGTTTTCCGCGCACCACCGGGCAGGCGGCGGCGCTGGATGCGGTGCTGGCCAAGGTCGGGCTGGCGATCAGCGCCGCGATCTCGCTCGATGTCGATGACGCCGCGATGGTCGAACGGGTGGCCGGGCGTTTCACCTGCGGCGATTGTGGCGAAGGGTATCACGACAGCTTCAAACCCCCGCAAGTGGCGGGCGTTTGCGAAGGCTGCGGCGGCACCACCTTCAAACGGCGCGCCGATGACAATGCCCAAACCGTGGCGGCACGACTGCGCGCCTATCACGCGCAAACCGCCCCCCTGATCGGCTATTACGCCGACAAGGGGGTATTGTCGCGCGTGGATGCGATGGGCGATATCGCCGATATCGCGCGGGCACTTGGTGCGGTGATGGCCCCGCAAACGACCTGATCAAAGCGGTGGCAAGACGATGGGCGCGGCCTTGGAAATGCAGAAACGGGTTCTGGTGGTCGAAGACGACGACAACATCGCCACGGCGCTGGATTACCTGCTGACGCGCGAAGGCTATGCCCATGATCGCATCGCCAATGGCGCCGAGGCGGTGGCACGCATCCGCCTTGCGCCGCCCGATCTGGTCTTGCTGGATGTCATGCTGCCCGAAGTGTCGGGCTATGACATCTGCCAATCCGTGCGCGGCGATCCTGCGCTCGGGGATGTGAAGATCCTGATGATGACTGCGCGCGGTTCCGCGATCGAGCGTCGCAAGGGGCTGGCGCTGGGGGCGGACGGGTTCATCTCGAAACCGTTCGAGGTGTCGGAACTGCGCCAGGCCGTGCGCGCCCTGCTGGACCGGCGGCCCACCGGCAATCAGGGTGCGGCGCCCGCGCCCGCAAAGGGATCGGACGGATAGCGCACCGCAACCAGGCTCAGCCCCTGGGGCGGGGCAACGGGGCCGCAGGCGGCGCGGTCGCGCGCGGCAAGGGCGCGGCCAACATCTTCGGGCGCCCATGCACCGGCGCCGACCCGTTCCAACGTGCCCACGATGCTGCGCACCTGATTGTGCAGAAAGCTGCGCGACCGCAGAAAGAACCGGAATTCCTGCCCATGCGGATAGGGATGGGTGGTGATCACCACCTCATCAAGGGTTTTCACCGGCGAGGGCGCCTGACACTGGCTGGCGCGGAAGGTGGTGAAATCGTGGTGGCCGATCAGGTGGCGCGCGCCCTGTTGCATCGGCTCAATCGCCAGCGCATGGCGCAGATGCCAGACCTGCCCGCGGTCATGCGTCAGTGGCGCCTGCCGGGTGACGACGCGAAACAGGTAAGACCGCCCCACCGCCGAAAACCGTGCGTGGAAATCCTCATCCACCGGCGCCACGACCACCACCGCCACCGGATGCGGGCGCAGATGGTGGTTGATCGCGGCGCGCAGGCGCTGCGCCTCCCATACCCGCGACAGATCGGCATGGGCCACCTGCCCCGCCGCATGCACGCCCGTATCGGTGCGCCCGGCGGCATAGGCGATGGGGGCAGCAGGATCGATCCGGGCCAGCGCCCGTTCCAGCGTTTCCTGAACCGAGGGCTGCGCAGCCTGCCGCTGCCAGCCGCAAAACGGCCCGCCGTCGTATTCCAACTTGAAAGCATAGCGTGGCATTCCGCGCCCTTAGCCCGGCGCGCGGGGTTTGGCAATCTGATGCAGCAGCGCCACCAGGGCAATCGTGTTTAACCTTGACCTTGCCGCGACAGTTTCAGCAGCCTGCTAATGGCAGTGTACCTGCCCTGTGCTCCGTTGCATATGGCAACACTGTCCGGGCGGCGAGCTTTTGCGGCAACCGCCACCATGCGCGAATATTGGAGTGGCCACAGGCCCTACAAATGTGACCAAAGCAATCAGGATCAAAAGACTTTTCAACTATAGCCCCCTAAATGGCGCTTTATAATTCACGAAGGCATTCAACCACAGAACTGATTATCTCCTAAGCGAATTCTCAGGGCTGATGTCGCCGTTCGCTCACTCCTGAAACTTCGTTGACATTCTTGTGATCCTGCCCCTTGCACGCGGCAGTCGGCTTTCCCAAATACCTATCAAGGCCCAAAGGGAACCGTGCCGGGAGCGGGCGGGGTAACGGGCGCTTAACAAAAGGAGAGTAGCCGATGAACATGGAAAAGTTCACGGAACGCGCGCGTGGGT
>JACIYW010000051.1 GCA_014359745.1 Paracoccaceae bacterium
GCGCGCGCGTGGCGGGCGGGGTATATGAGTATTTGGACCAAGATGAAATGAGCGCGCGTTTTCTTGCGCAGTCGTTTTCTTGCGCGGTCAAGGGGCGGGTCTGATGGGCGCATCCCCCGCCCGAATCCCCCGCGCGCGGGGGCGTCGGGGCCGATCAGGGTCATTGGGCTGGAGTCAGGCCGGGGTCATTCGACCCCGACCGCGACAAAGCGCGGCTCTCCGTTGCGGCGGATCAGCAGCAACAGCGATTTGCGGCCGGCATTGCGCGCCTCGTCGATGCGGGCACCAAGATCGGCGACGGTCACGGTCTTCTGTTGACCAGCCTCGGTGATCAGATCCCCCGCGCGCAGCCCCTTGGCATAGGCCTCGCTCGTCTCGTCGACATCGACGACGACAAGCCCGTCGGCGTTTTCATCAAGCCCAAGCTGGCTGCGCAATTCCGGCGTCAGCGTGCTCAGGGTCATGCCCAGCACATCCTGGGTCTGCGGTTCCGAACTGTCGGGCGCCGACGCGGGCCGTACCTTGGCCTCGGCATCCTCGCGGCGGCCAAGGGTGATGGCCAGCGTCTTGGTTTTGCCCGCGCGAAACACCGTCATGCGCACCTCTTTGCCCACGGCGGTGTTGCCCACCCTGCGCACCAGATCGCGCGTGTCGGTCACGTCACGCCCATCGAACGACAGGATGACATCACCCGCCTCAACCCCCGCCGCAGCGGCCGGCCCCTCGGGCACATCGGTGACCAAAGCGCCCTTTGCGGCCGGAAGGCTCATCGCTTCGGCCACGTCATCGGTCACGTCCTGAATGCGTACCCCCAGCCAGCCGCGCCGGGTTTCGCCGAATTCCCGCAACTGATTGACAACGCCCGACACCACCGCCGAAGACATCGCGAACCCGATCCCGATCGATCCGCCATTGGGCGACAGGATCGCGGTGTTCACGCCGATCACCTCGCCCGCCATGTTGAACAGCGGGCCGCCGGAATTGCCCCGGTTGATCGCGGCATCGGTCTGGATGAAATCGTCATAACTGCCCGAAAGCGCCCGGCCCCGCGCCGAAATGATCCCCGCCGATACCGAAAACCCCTGCCCCAGCGGGTTTCCGACCGCCATCACCCAATCGCCGACCCGCGCGACATCGCTGTCACCGAAGGGCACGAAAGGCAGCGGTTCGTCGCTTTCGATCTTCAGCAGCGCGATGTCGGTGGTCGGATCGCTGCCGATCACCTTGGCGGGCAGGCTCTTGCCGGAAAAGAATTCCACCTCGATCTCATCGGCGCCGTCGATCACATGGTTGTTGGTAACGATATACCCATCCTCGGACACCACGAACCCCGACCCAAGCGCGTTACTGCGGCGCGGGCGCTGGCCATTTTGCTGGCGATCCAGAAAGTCGCGGAAGAAATCCTCGAACGGGGAACCCGGCGGCACCATCGGGCGCGCGCCATCGGGCACGGCCGGGGTTGCGACGGTGGTCGTGGTGGTGATGTTGACAACCGCAGGGCTGACCTTTTGCGCCAGGTCGGCGAAAGTATCGGGCGTCTTTTGCGCAACCGCGCCAAGGGCTTGCGCCATAACCAGCGCCGCGGCCAGCAAAAGCACCATCAACAGGTGCTGCACCGGATCGATCCGAGGGGATGAACGGGAAAGGGCCATGGATGTCACGTTAGTCTCCTTCATGGGCGAAACGTCTTCTTCAGGGGCACAAGCCCGTAGAGGGCACGCCACCTTGCGGGTGACGTGTGAAGCTTTTTCTAAAGGTAAGACCCGCGCACCGTTACACAATAGAATAGCGCAAATTTGTCACCGAAACCCGATAAAAATTCACCGCGAAACGGTCTGCTCAGGCCCCAAGCCCGCGCGCAAGCCACAACAGCAACACCCCAAGCGCCAGCGCCGCAAGGCCGATAAGCCGCCGCTGATCGGGGCCCATGCGCGCCAGCATCATCAGCATGTCTTCCAGACGGCGCGGGGCCAGCGCAAGCACCAGCCCCTCGACCACCAGCACCAGCCCAAGCGCCAGCAGCACCAGCATCATTGCGCGGACGCGGCCGATCCGGCAACCGGGGCGGCCTTGTCTTCGCGATCCGACAGCAGGTAATCGAAGAACATGCTGTCCGGGCTCATTACCATCGAGGAATTGCTGCCACCCAGCGCCCGCTCGTAAGAGGTCAGGGAGCGGGTGAAGGCGAAGAATTCCGGATCGCGGCCAAAGGCATCGGCATAGATGGCGTTGCGCCTTGCGTCGGCCTCACCGCGGATGATCTCGCTGTCGCGCCGGGCCTCCGACACGATCTCTGTCACCGTCCGGTCGGCCGAGGCGCGCACCCGCTGCGCGGCTTCCTTGCCACGCGCGATTTCATCCGCCGCCTCGCGTTCGCGTTCGGCGCGCATCCGCGCATAGGTGGCGGCAAGGTTCTGTTCGGGCAGATCGGTGCGGGTCAGACGCACGTCGATCACCTCGATACCCAGCGCTTCGGCCTGACGGCGCGCCTGATCGCGGATGTCGTTCATCAGCCCGGTCCGGTCGTCCGACAGCACCGTGCCTGACGGCACCGCACCCAACTGCTGACGGATCGCGGCATTGACGATCAGTTCCAGCCGCTGCTGCGCGGTGCGCACCCCCTCTATCCCCAGCGCCTGACGGAACCGGACCACATCGGCGATGCGCCAGCGCGCAAAGGCATCGACCACAAGCCGACGGTCATCGAGCGGCGTGACCTCCAGCGGGCGGGTCTGCACGCCCAGAATGCGGCCGTCATAGCGCACCACATTCTGGATGAACGGCACCTTGAACCCAAGGCCCGGCTCTTCGCGCACGGTCTTGACCTGGCCGAATTGCAGAACCAGAACCTTTTCCCGCTCGTCAACCGTGTAAAGCGCCGAAGCGGCGACAACCACGATAACCGCCAGGACCGGCAGAAGAATTGCTGTGGCTTTCATCAGTTGCTGCTCCCGGTGATGTTGGTGGGGGCCGGGGCACCAGATCCGGCAGATCCGCCAGCCGCCCGCGCGTCGCGGTTGCTGCCGGCGCCCCTGATCAGTTCGTTCAGCGGCAGATAGGGCACAACGCCCGATCCGCTGCCATTGGCGGCGTCGCCTTCAAGGATGATCTTGTTCATGCCGCCCAGAACCTTTTCCATGGTTTCCAGATACATGCGCCGCCGGGTAACTTCGGGGGCCTTGGCGTATTCCTCGTAGACGGCGTTAAAGCGGCTTGCCTCGCCCTCGGCCGCGTTGACGGCCTGGGCGCGATAGCCTTCTGCCTCTTCGGTCACCTGCGCGGCCTCGCCGCGCGCGGCGGCCAGAACCCGGTTGGCATAGGCGTCGGCCTCGCGTTGCAGACGGTCGCGTTCCTGGCGGGCGGCCTGCACTTCGCGGAAGCTGTTGATCACCTCTTGCGGCGGGTCGGCGCGGTCAAAGTTGATGCGGATGATATTCACGCCCGCCTCATAGCTTTGCAGCGTCGCCTGGGTGGATTCGCGCAGCTCATCGGCAATCGCCCCCCGGTCACGGTTCAGGATCGGCGACAAGTTGGACCGCGCGATGATGTCGCGCATCGACGATTCCGCCACCGCGCGCACGGTTTCCGCCGCATCGCCGAGGTTGAACAGGAAGCGCGCCGGATCGGAAATGTTCCAGACCACCTGAAAGGCGATATCCACCACCGCCTCGTCACGGGTCAGCATCAGCCCGGCATCCGACCGCCCCGATCCCGATTGCCCGATATCGGCGGTGCGTTCGCCCGTCACCTGCACGATTTCCGCCTTGACCACCGGCCAGGGCGCGAAATTCAGGCCCGGCTGGCCGGTTTGCAGATACCGCCCGAACAACAGCTCGACCGAACGTTCCTCGGGGCGCACAGTATAGACCGACGCAAAGACCCACAGCACCACCACCGCCAACCCGCCAAGGATCAGCCCGCCACGGGTGAACATCGGATTCTGGCCACCGCCGCCCCCCGGCCCACGCCCGCCCGGCCCGTTACCGCGCCCGCCCAAAAGGACGCGCAACTGTTCCTGGCCCTTCTTGACAAGCTGGTCAATCTCGGGGATCTGCGGCCCCTCACCACCCGGACCACGGCCACCGCCGCCGTTGTTATTGCCGCCGTTGTTGCCGCCTCCGCCACCGCTGCCCCATGGGCCGCCGCTTTTGCCTGTCATTACGAAACGTTCCTCTCTGTCATCTGCTTGTGTGCAACCTGTGCACAGGAATTGAAAAATCAAGCCTTGCGCACCGGCGCGCGCATCGTGACCAGTTCTTCGGACATGGTCGGATGCACGGCAACGGTGCGATCGAAATCCTCTTTGGTAGCGCCCATCTTCATGGCGATACCGGCAAGCTGAATCATCTCGCCCGCGTGATCGGCAACGATGTGACAACCCAGAACCTTGCGCGTGTCGGCGCAGACGATCAGCTTCATCAGCACCTTGTCCCCGCGCCCGGCAAAGGCCGAATGCATCGGCCGGAACGCGGTTGCATAGACCTCTATCGGGCCTTGGTCGCGCGCCGCTTCCTCGGTCATGCCGCAGGATCCGTATTCGGGCTGGGTGAACACCGCACTTGGCACAAGGTCGTGATCGGCCCTTGTGGGGTTGGCCTTGAACACGGTTTCCGAAAACGCCTGCCCCTCGCGGATCGCGACCGGGGTCAGGTTGATGCGGTCGGTCACATCGCCCACCGCATAGATCGACGGCACCGATGTCTGCGACCACGCGTCCACCGCGATCGCGCCGCCGCGTTTCAACGCCACCCCCGCCTCTTCCAGGCCAAGACCCGCCGAATTTGGCAGCCGCCCGGTGGCGTAAAGCACCGCATCCACCACATGCGCGCGCCCCGAGGTGCAGACCACCCGCAGCCCGGCATCGGTCTTCTCGATCCGCTCCACATCGGTGCCGACATGCAGATCGACGCCGTTTTCCCGCATCGCCTCGGCGATATGGCCGCGCGCCTCGTCATCGAAACCGCGCAGGATCTGCGCGCCGCGATAGAATTGCGTCACCTCCACGCCCAGCCCGTTCAGGATGCAGGCGAATTCGCAGGCGATATAACCGCCGCCAACAATCACCACCGATTTCGGCATTTCATCCATCAGGAAGACGTCGTTCGACGTCATCGCCAACTCGCAGCCCGGAAATTCCGGCACGAACGGGCGGCCCCCGGTGGCCACCAGAATATACCTCGCGCTAAGGGTTTCACCCGTCGACAGCCGCACGGTATGCGGATCAACCAGCGTGGCCCGCGCATCATGGGCGGTAACGCCCGCGTTTTTCAGGGTGTTGCGATACGCCGCTTCCAGCCGGTTCAGTTCCGCATCCAGTTTCGCGCGAAACACCGACCAGTCGAACCCGTCAACCCGGACATCCCAGCCATAGGCGCGCGCATCCTCCATCGCGCCCGAAAATTCCGAAGCAAAGACCATCAGCTTTTTCGGCACGCAGCCCCGGATCACACAGGTGCCGCCCATGCGGTATTCTTCGGCAAGGCCCACCTTGGCCCCGCCCTCGGCACTGGCGATCCGCGCCGCGCGCACCCCGCCAGAACCACCGCCAATCACGAAAAGATCATAGTCAAACGTCATTCATCCCCCACTGGCATCCCCCACTGGATCGCCCAAACCCCGGCAACCTGGCAGCCGATCCTAGAATTCGGCGAACAGGTTCTCGTTGGCGGCAAAGTCGATCTGCCCATCCTCGACCGTGCCATTGTTGATGTCGCGCACCTCGACCCGGCCGGTTGCATGGCCGACGATCACGATATCGCAGATATCGATGAAAAGCCCGTTTTCCACCACGCCGGGGATCTGGTTGATCACCAGCGAGAATTGCCGCGGGTTGCCGATGCGCCGCAGATGCAGATCGACGATGTAATTGCCCTCATCGGTGATAAAGGCGCTGTCGCCGTTCATGCGCAGCGTCGCGTCGCGCCCCAGCACATCCAGCGACACAAGCGTTTCCTCGATCAGCGCCTTGGTGGTCTGCCAGCCGAAAGGGATCACCTCGACCGGCAACGGGAACGCGCCCAGCGCCGGAACCTCCTTGGCGACATCGGCGATGACGATCATCTGATCCGATGCGGTCGCCACGATCTTTTCCTGCAACAGCGCGCCGCCACCGCCCTTGATCAGGTTCAGGTCGCCATCGAATTCATCGGCCCCGTCGATGGTCAGGTCAAGCCAGCGCGCCTCATCCAGCGTCACGATCTTGATGCCCAGCTTTTGCGCCAGCTCCGCCGTGCGCCGCGAGGTGGGCACCCCGGTTACCCGCAGCCCGTCCTCGCGCACCAGTTCCCCCAGACAGCGCACCATCCAGGCCGCGGTTGATCCGGTGCCAAGGCCGACACGCATGCCGTCCTGCACATAATCGACCGCCCGTTTCGCCGCGACGAACTTGGCGCGATCTATGGGGGAAAGTTCTGCCGACATGCCGCCCTCCGTAACTGACGCCTTGCTTATAAGCAAGTTGCCGCGCCACGGCGAGGGTAAATCGGGCATCCCCCGGCATCGGCCACCCGCCCCGGCCCGCAACTCAGGCGGCAGGTGCGCTTTGTGCTTGGTGCCGCCGGGCGCCTGCCTTAACCTGCGCGCCAGGCTTTGACGGACAGGTGGGGGCGGGAATGACCGGTTCAGGATTTTGGCGATCTGCAACGCGGCTTGCGGCGGGCCGCCGGGTGTGGCCGCTGCTGGTTGCGGCGCTGCTTCTGGTCGCCGCCCTCTTCGGCATGGCGCGGGCCCAGGACCGGGGCGCACCGGACGACAGCCTTGCGCGGCTGGAACAGGCCCTGCGCCTGACCGACCTGCTCGGGGTGATGGCGACCGAGGGCACCACCTATGGCGCGGCGCTGGAGCAAGAGTTCTTCGCCGGGCGGGGCGGCGCGAAATGGCAGGCAGAGGTGGCGCGCATCTATGATCCCGCCCGGATGGCGCGGATATTTTCGGCCAGCCTTGGGCAAGCGCTGGAGGGCGCCGATCTGGAACCGATGCTGGCCTTTTTCACCGCGCCAGCCGGACAACACATTGTATCTATGGAAATTTCCGCGCGCGCCGCCCTTCTTGACGATACCGCCGACGCGGCGGCCAGGGCCAGGCTGCAAGACCTGCGCGATGCCGGGGCACCGCTGCTCGATCATCTGCGCGCCTTCATCGACGCCAACGACCTGATCGAAAACAACGTCACCGGTGCCATGAACGCGAATTACGCCTTCTACACCGGGCTGATCGATGGCGGCGCCTTCCCCGACCCGCTGACAGAGCGCGAGATCCTCGATGATGTCTGGGCCGAAGAACCCGATATCCGCGCCGAAACCGAAGACTGGGTGTACCGCTATCTGGCGCTGGCCTATCAACCGCTGCCCGAAGGCATGCTCAGCACCTATACCGCGTTTTCGCGCACCCCCGCAGGCCAGGCCCTGAACGCCGCCCTGTTCACCGCCTTTGACCGGCTGTTCGTGGGAATATCGCGGGATCTTGGCCGGGCGGCGGCCTTTCACATGATCGGGCAGGATCTTTAGCGCGCATTGCGCCCAATCAGGCCCCCGCCTTAAGCGCCCGAGAAAACGCTCTTTCACATCCTCTCGAAAAAAATACTCATCTTCCGCGCCCGGCACACTCACCCCGGCCCGGCAAGCGCTTTCAGATAGGCCGCGATCGCCTCCTGATCGGCGCGCGGCAGGCGTTTGATGTTCTCGATCACCTCAACCATCAGCCCCCCCGCCGAATCGTAATCGGGGGTGAAGCCGGTGCTCAGATACCCCACGATATCGCCCTCGGACCAGGTCAGACGGCCCGGCCGGATATCGGGGATGCGCCCGGTTCCCTCGGGGTTCGGCGCCCCCGCCAGCCACCGCGTCAGATCAGGGCCGCCGAAGCGGTCGCGCGGCGTGTGGCATTCCCCGCAATGGGCCAGCGCCTCGACCAGATAGCGGCCACGGGCGGCGATGGGCGACAGCGGGCCGGTGACGACCGGCGCGGCGGAAAGATAGCGCCGCTGCCACAGGCCGATGCCCCGGCGGATCGTGAAGGGAAATTTCACCTCATGCGGCAGGCTTGCGGCGGTCGAAGGCGGCAGGGTCATCAGAAAGGCATAAAGGTCGGCCACATCCTGAAGGGTTGACCGCGCGTAGGTCGTATAGGGAAACGCCGGATAGTAATGGCCCCCATCGGGCGACAGGCCGCGCTGCATGGCATTGGCCAGATCAAGCGCCGACCAGCCGCCGATACCGTGATCCGGATCGGGCGAGATATTGGGCGCGATGAACGTCCCGAAGGGCGACGGCAACCGCTGCCCCCCCGACAGGATCAGCCGCGCCTCGCCCGTGGCCCCCTTGGCCGCATGGCACGATGCGCAGCCGCCCGCGTCGAACACCCGCGCGCCGGCCACCGGATCGCCCGTCAACCCCGCCATCGCCCCGGCGGGCAACGGGTTCGGGCGCGTCAGATACCAGAAGGCGCCCCCGCCGATGGCCGCCAGCACCGCGACCACCCTCAGCAGCTTACCCATCAAACCCTCTCCAAATCTTCTGGCCCATCCCGATTGCCCCGGCCAAAGCGGCACCGCAGGCACCTTTTCGCACCGGGGCCGGTGACATTCTGGCCAGGGTTACTTCTTTTCGGCCCGGTAGGTCTTGTGGCAGGCGCTACAGGCCTTGCCCACCTCGCCCATCCCCGCCTGAAGCGCGGCCAGATCGGTTCCCGCCGCATCCGCAAGCGCGGCCGTGGCATTGGCCAGCCCCTCAATCTTCGTGGCGAAATCATCGGAGCTTTCCCAGATCGCGGCCAGCGCGCGGGTGCCATCGTTTTCCGGCTGCCCGGTGCCCTTGGCCCATAACCGGCCTTGATCCATCGCGGCAAGGGCCGCAAGATTGCCCGCCGCCGCCGATGCCACCGCCGCATCATAGGGGATCTCCCCCTTGGCCATCGCGCCCAGCGGCCCAAGGTTGAAACTGACAAGCCGCATATGCGCCTGACGCGCCTTGATGATGGTTTCGGCATCCTGGGCCAGTGCGGCCCCCAGGGTCAGGGCCAGTGCGGCGGCGCCCAGAACGAAAGATAGCAGATGTTTCACGATCACCCTCCTGTCGGCAGTTGCGGGTTTGTCCCGACCAGACCCTACCACAGTCGCCACGCCCGCCCCACAGTTTTTCGCCCCCGCCGCGTCGGCCCGTGGTCCGGCCCGTGATCAAAACCGCGGCACCCGCCCCCGCACGTCGCCATTGGTGGTCAGCCAGTCGGGCCAGCCCCACAGCCATTCGATCCCCACAAGGATCAGGCACAGCACAATGACCCCCAGCACCAGCTTGACCCGCCCCTCGGATGGCGGGTTCCGCGCCCATTGGGCCGCGCGCAGCAACCAGTGCAGGTTCATGACGTGAACCTGACCTTGCCGATATAGGGCAGGCTGCGGTTGCGCTGGGCAAAGTCGATCCCGTAACCCACCACGAATTCATCGGGTATCTCGAACCCGGTCCAGGTGGCGCGGATATCCACCTCGCGGCGCGACGGCTTGTCCAGCAGCGCGCACACCTCCAGCCGCCGGGGCCCGCGGCTTTTCAGAAGGTTCACAACGTGGTTCAGGGTGAACCCGGTATCCACGATATCCTCGACCACCAGCACGTCGCAGCCGCCGATCTCTCCGCGCAGATCCTTGAGGATGCGCACCTCGCGCGAACTCTTGGTGCTGTCGCCATAGCTGGACGCCTCAAGAAAATCCACTTCGACCGGCAGGCGCAATTCGCGCACCAGATCGGCGATGAAGATGAACGATCCGCGCAGCAGGCCGACAACAACCAGCTTTTCGGTGTCGGCGAAATGATCGGTAATGTCATGCGCCAGTTCCTCGACGCGGGCCGCGATCGACTTGGCCGAGATCATCGGATCGATGACATATGGGCGATGTGGCATTTCAACCCCTTGATTTATTTCGGCCACTCTACGAAATACGCGCACAGTGTCACGATAAAACTGCGCAGAAAAGGCGACGGATGCCGACCCATCAGGAAAACCGCGTCATGCCCTACACGGCGCAAGAGATGTTCGATCTTGTCGCCGATGTGGAACGCTATCCCGAATTTCTGCCCTGGAACGCCGCCGCGCGCATCCGCTCGCGCAAGGCCGAAGGGGCCAGCGAGGTGCTCGAGGCCGATCTGGTGATTTCCTTCAAGGTGTTTCGCGAACGCTTTGCCAGCCGCGTCGTGCTCTGGCCCGGCCGTCATCGGATCGACACCGAATATCTGGATGGTCCGTTTCGTCACATGCGGTCCTACTGGCAATTCACCGACCGCGCCGACGGCGGGTGCGACGTTGAATTCTTCGTGGATTTCGATTTCCGGAACGCCATCCTGCGCCGTGTGATCGGCGTGGTGTTCAATGACGCGATGCAGCGAATCGTGCGCGCTTTCGAGGCCCGCGCCGCGGCCCTTTACGGCGCGCGCTGATCGGTCCGATGTTTTAACGGGGCGTTCGCCGGGCCTCCCCGCGGTCCCGACCAAAACCCGACCAAAGCCAGACCAAAGCCCGACCACCCCGAACAGAGGCCCACAGCGGCCGATCCGGTTGCCCTTGCAGGGGTCGGCGCGCGCCTCTAAGACTTGGGAAACCATTCGGGCCATAGGTTGGCCCCCGAACCTGAGGCAGGCGGATATGAGAGACCCAGCAGAATTCTACATGAACACCCTCGTGCCGATGGTCGTCGAACAGACGAGCAGGGGCGAACGCGCCTATGACATCTTTTCGCGCCTTCTCAAGGAACGGATCATCTTCCTGTCGGGCCCCGTGCATGACGGCATGTCATCGCTGATCGTCGCCCAGCTTTTGCATCTTGAGGCCGAAAATCCCACCAAGGACATCTCCATGTACATCAACAGCCCCGGCGGCGTGGTGACATCGGGCCTGTCGATCTATGACACGATGCAATACATAAAGCCCAAGGTTTCAACGCTTTGCGTCGGTCAGGCGGCCTCTATGGGGTCGCTTTTGCTGACGGCGGGGGAAAAGGGCATGCGGTTTTCGCTGCCCAACAGCCGCATCATGGTGCACCAGCCCTCGGGCGGGTATCAGGGGCAGGCGACGGACATCATGATCCACGCCCGCGAAACCCAGAAACTGAAAGACCGGCTGAACCAGATCTACGTCACCCACACCGGCCAGACTTTTGATGCGGTCGAGGCAGCGCTTGAACGCGACAATTTCATGGCCGCCGAGGATGCAAAGGCATGGGGGCTGATCGATGAAATCGTGGCAAACCGCCCGCGCGACGCGGAACCGGCAAAGTAAGGACAAGGTAAAGGGATGTGCCGTGCCGACGCATCACATCCCTTTATTTTGACATTGTACAGGCGCCGGGGGTGGCCTACTCTGGAAGAACCAAACCCGACAAGACAGCGTGGCGCGACCAGCCAACGTGACAGAGGTATCTAATGGCGAACAACTCCGGCGGCGACAGCAAGAACACCCTCTATTGTTCGTTCTGCGGCAAAAGCCAGCACGAAGTGCGCAAGCTTATCGCAGGGCCGACCGTGTTCATCTGCGATGAATGCGTGGAGTTGTGCATGGACATCATCCGCGAGGAAACCAAGGCCTCCGGCCTGAAATCCTCGGAAGGGGTGCCGACCCCGCGCGACATCTGCAAGGTTCTGGACGATTACGTCATCGGCCAGGAACACGCCAAGCGGGTGCTTTCGGTGGCGGTGCACAACCATTACAAACGCCTGAACCATTCGGCGAAAGCCTCCGACATCGAACTGTCGAAATCGAACATCCTGCTGATCGGGCCGACCGGCTGCGGCAAGACGCTGCTGGCGCAGACGCTGGCGCGCATCCTTGATGTGCCCTTCACCATGGCCGACGCGACGACGCTGACCGAGGCGGGCTATGTCGGCGAGGATGTGGAAAACATCATCCTGAAACTGTTGCAGGCATCGGAATACAATGTCGAACGCGCCCAGCGCGGCATCGTCTATATCGACGAGGTCGACAAGATCACCCGCAAGTCCGACAACCCGTCGATCACCCGTGATGTGTCGGGCGAAGGTGTGCAGCAGGCGCTTTTGAAGATCATGGAAGGCACCGTGGCCTCGGTGCCGCCGCAGGGCGGGCGCAAACATCCGCAGCAGGAATTCCTGCAGGTGGATACCACCAACATCCTGTTTATCTGCGGCGGCGCCTTTGCCGGGCTTGAGAAAATCATCGCCATGCGCGGCAAGGGGTCGGCCATGGGCTTTGGCGCCGATGTCAAGGATAACGACAGCCGCGGCGTTGGCGAGATGTTCGGCGAACTGGAACCCGATGATTTGCTGAAATTCGGCCTGATCCCGGAATTCGTCGGCCGCCTGCCGGTCATCGCCACGCTGACCGATCTGGATGAAGACGCGCTTGTCACCATCCTGACCAAGCCCAAGAACGCGCTGGTGCGTCAGTATCAGCGGCTGTTCGATATTGAAAACGTGACCCTTACCTTCACCGATGACTCGCTGAAAGCCATCGCCAAACGCGCCATCGCCCGCAAGACCGGCGCGCGCGGCCTGCGTTCGATCCTTGAAGATATCCTGCTGGACACGATGTTCGAACTGCCCGGCATGACCTCTGTCGAGGAAGTGGTGGTCAACGAAGAGGCGGTGGGGCCAAACGGCAAGCCGCTGATGATCTATGCCGACAAGAAAAAAGAGGCCGGCAGCGCAGGCTGATCTGCCCGCAAGCCACACGAAACCGCGCCACAGGGCCGCCCGGATCGGGGCGGCCCTGTGCGTTTTGGCCCCGGCCTTCAAGGAACTGACACAGGCGCGCGCTAACCAAGGGTCAGTTCACATACCGCAAGGAGCGACCATGACCAGGCCCGATCTGACCACCCTTTCCTTTGATGAAATGGATGAATTGCGCGATCCGCGCCCCGACGTGCAAGGCTTTGACCACGTTGTCGAACGCGCCCTGTCACGGCGCGGATTTCTGAATGGTGCGCTGGCGTTCGGGTCGGCGGCGGCCGTCATGGGGCTGGGCGGGCTTGCGTCAACCACCTCGGCCAGGGCGCAGGCGGCCGGGCGCTTTGCCTTTGCGCCGATTCCGATCGCCACCGACGGCACCGTCCATGTTCCCGCTGGCTATCGCTGGGATGTGGTCGCCAAATGGGGCCAGCCGCTTTTCCCCGATGCACCCGATTTCGATCATGAAACCGGCGGCACCGCGGCCTCTTCCGAACGCGCCTTTGGCGACAATAACGACGGGATGGAGATGTTCAGCATCGACGGTCACACCCTGATCGCGGTGAACAACGAATACACCAACCCCGAATACTTGCACCCCAAGAACCCCGACGGCGCCCCCGCCAACGCCGAGGATGTGCGCAAGACCCAGAACGTGCAGGGCGTTTCCGTGATCGAGGTGGCCGAAGGTGCCGATGGCTGGTCGGTGGTGGTCGGCAGCCCGTTCACCCGCCGCATCACCAACACCACGCCGATGCGCCTCTCTGGCCCCGCCGCGGGGCATGACCTTTTGAAAACCGCCGCCGATCCTTCGGGCACAAAGGTTCTGGGCACCCTCAACAACTGCGGCGCGGGCAAGACGCCCTGGGGCACCTATCTGACCTGCGAGGAAAATTTCAACAATTTCTTCGGTGCCTCCAACCCAGACCATGGTTTCACCGATACCGACAAACGTTACGGCCTTGGTGCGGAAAGCGGGTACGGCTATGAGAAATTCGACCCGCGCTTTGACATCACCCAGAACCCCAATGAACCGCATCGTTTTGGCTGGGTGGTGGAAATAGACCCCGCCAACCCCGCCTCCACCCCGGTCAAGCGCACGGCGCTGGGCCGGTTCAAACATGAAAACGCCGCGGTGGTCTTGGCCCCCGATGGCCGCGTCGTGGTCTATATGGGCGATGATGAACGGGGCGAGTTCCTGTATAAATTCGTCTCGACCCGCCCCTATGCGCCGGGCATCGATACCGGCACGCTGCTGGATGAGGGCCAGCTTTACGTAGCGAAATTCAACGACGATCAAAGCGGCGAATGGCTGCCCCTTACCCCCGAATCGACCGGCATGACCATGGCCGAGATGCTGATCTTCGCGCGCGTCGCCGCCTCCAGGGTCGGCGCCACCACGATGGACCGCCCGGAATGGGTGGCGGTAAACCCGATCAAGGCCGAAGCCTATTGCGCGCTGACCAACAACAAGAACCGGGGCGTCAAACCCAATGCCGGCGGCGATGCAACCCCGGTTGGCGGCCCGAACCCGCGCGCCAAGAACCTTTACGGTCAGGTGGTGCGCTGGGCCCCCGTCGGCGATGATCACGCGGCAACCGGGTTCAAATGGGATCTTTATGTGATGGCGGGAAATCCGACGGTCCATAACGATGCCTATGCCGGATCGGCGAATATCACCGAAGGCAACATGTTCAATTCGCCCGATGGCATGATGTTCGACAGCGCCGGGATGCTGTGGATCCAGACCGATGGCGAAGATGACAACGCGGGCGATTTCAAGGGCCACGGCAACAACCAGATGCTGGTTGGAGATCCGGTGACAGGCCAGATCGCGCGGTTCCTGACCGGCCCGAAAGGCTGCGAGGTGACGGGCATCACCTGGGCACCCGACCGGCGCACCGTCTTTGTCGGCATCCAGCACCCCGGCGCACCGTTTCCCGATGGGGAGGGCAAGCTGCCGCGGTCCTCGATCATCGCGATATCGCGCGAGGATGGCGCAGTCTTCGGCTGACAGGACCGCAACTGACGCGCCCCCGGCGGGGCGTGTCAGACAAAGCCCTTTCGCAGCGCGTCGAACACGATCCTGATCGCGATCAGGACAGGGCTGAAATCGACGGACGCGGCCGAAACAATCCTGCGATGCACCAGCGGCCATCCGGTCTGATCGCCGCGCCTTGGCCCTTGCACGCTGAAGGCGGCCGCTGTCATATCGTGCAGCGGCAACAGGGGGGCGGGCACGGTGGTGGCAAAACGGCGGATATGGGGCTGGTATTTCTTCGATTTCGCCAGCCAGCCCTACAACACCCTGCTGCTGACCTTCATCTTCGCGCCCTATGTGGGCAATCTGATCGCGGATGGATCGGCGGCGCAGGCGGCCTGGGGCTATGGCGTGGGCGCCGCGGGGCTGGTGATCGCGATACTTGCGCCGTTTCTGGGGGCGGTCGCCGATCGAAGCGGCGCGAAAATGCCATTCATTTGGCTGTTTTCGCTGATGTATGTCGCGGGGTCTTACGGGCTTTGGTGGGCGTCACCGCTCGATTTCAACTTGGCCTTGATCCTGTTGTCCTTCGGCTTCGGCCTGATCGGGATGGAGTTTGCGACGATATTCACCAACGCGATGCTGCCCGATCTGGGCAGCCGGGCCGAGATCGGGCGGATTTCCGGATCGGGCTGGGCCTTTGGCTATGTTGGCGGGCTGATCACGCTGGTGATGATGCTGGCGTTCTTTGCCGAGGGGGCTACGGGGCGCACCCTGATCGGGCTGGAACCGATCCTGGGCCTTGACCCGGCGCTGCGCGAGGGCACGCGCGCGGTCGGGCCGCTGACCGCGATCTGGTATGCGGTGTTCATGATCCCGTTCTTCATGTGGGTGAAAGAGCCGCGCAAACCCGGCGCCCTGCCCATCCGGGTTGCCGTGGCCGGGGCCTGGCCGGATCTGCGCGCCTCGTTGGGGCAATTGCCCGAAAGGCCCAGCTTTCTGGCCTATCTGGCGGCGTCGATGTTCTATCGCGATGCGCTGAACGGGATCTATGTGTTCGGCGGGATCTATGCGGCGGGCGTGCTGGGGTGGACTGTGGTCAACGTCGGCACCTTCGGGATATTGGCGGTGATCACCGGGGCGGTTTTCGCGTGGCTGGGCGGGCGGGCCGACAGCCGGTTCGGGCCGAAACCGGTGATCGCGGTCACGGTGCTGGCGCTTGGCCTCGTTGCGCTGGGGGTAACGGAAGTGTCGCGCACGGCGGTGTTCGGGTTGGCGGTCGCACCCGGATCAATGCTGCCCGATCTGGCGTTCTATGCGCTTGGCGCGCTGATCGGGGCACTGGGCGGCGCGCTGCAAACCGCAAGCCGCACGATGATGGTGCGCCAGGCCGATCCCGCGCGCATGACCGAAGGGTTTGGCCTTTACGCGCTGACGGGCAAGGCCACCGCCTTCATCGCCCCCTTGTCGATCGGTGTTGTCACCGATCTGACCGGCAGCCAGCAGGCCGGCATTTATCCGCTGGTGGTGCTGTTCGCGCTGGGGCTTTTTCTGCTAGTCTGGGTGAAACCCGATGGCGAAAGGTCTGAAACGTGGTCCGCCCCCTTGTCCTGATATCGCTGGTTCTGGCGCTTGCCACCCCGGCGGCGGCCGAACCGCTGGCAAACCGGCTATTCGGCGCCAAGGCCGCGCCATCCGCCCAGCCGCCCGCCGCCGTCGGCAGCTATGCGCGGGGCTGCGCGGCGGGGCTGGTGGAAATGCCGCAATCCGGCCCGACATGGCAAGTGATGCGCCTGTCGCGCAACCGAAACTGGGGCCAGCCGGTGATGATCGACTATCTGCGCGATCTGGGCGCCGCTGCGGCGCGCATCGGTTGGGGGGGCATCTATATTGGCGACATCAGCCAGCCGCGCGGCGGGCCGATGACCTCGGGCCATGCCAGCCATCAGGTCGGGCTGGATGCCGATATCTGGATGCTGCCCCCCAAAAGCCTGGCCCTGAGCCGGGCCGAGCGTGAAAGGATCAGCTCTGTCTCCGTCCGCTCCACCGATCAGACCCGCGTGACCGGGGCCTGGACCCCGGCACATGCCGCCCTTTTGCACGCCGCCGCCGCCGATCCGCGCGTTGACAGGATCTTTGTCACGCCGGTGGCCAAGATCGCGCTGTGCAGCACCGCCACCAAGGCCGATACGCCGTGGTTGCAGAAGATCCGGCCCTTTTACGGGCATGACACACATTTCCATGTGCGCCTGAAATGCCCGCCCGGTTCACAAACCTGCCAAAGCCAGACCCCGACGGTTGACGAATTGTCAAAAGGCGGCAATGGCTGTGACGCCAGCCTGAACTGGTGGGTGACCGGATATCTGGACGACCTGCGCAACCCGCCCAAAAAACCTGCCAACCCCGGCCCCCGCCCCCGCCGCGCCCGCGATTTCACCATGAAGGATCTGCCCCGCCAATGCGCCTCTGTCCTTTCATCGCGCTGATTGCGGCGCTGGCATGGGCCGCGCCGTCAAGCGGGGTCACGCCGGCACAACAGGCCGAACTGGTCGGCGGCACGGTGCTGACCCAGCGGGGGCCGGGTGTGGGCGGCTTTTCGGGGCTGTATCTGGATGCCGACGGCACCGGGTTCATCGCGCTCAGCGACCGGGGGGCGCTGGTACGCGGAACGATCCGGCGCGCAGGTGACGGGCGCATCCTTGGCGCCCGGCTTGGGCCGATGGTGCCGCTGTTGGCGGCTAACGGCCGCCCGATGCCCCCCGGCCAGGCCGATTCCGAAGGGTTGGCCGTTGGTCCTGATGGCACCATCTTCATCGCGTTCGAGGGGCAGGGCCGGGTCGAGGCCCGCGCGGGCCTTGCCGCCGTGCCACGCATTTTGCCGGTTGATCCATCTTTCCGCCGCTTTCCACCCAATCGCGGGCTGGAATCCCTGGCCATAGCCAGGGATGGCGCGCTTTACGCCCTGCCCGAGGATGCGCCGCTGGCCGATGGCAC
>JACIYW010000052.1 GCA_014359745.1 Paracoccaceae bacterium
CAGACAAATACCCTGATTTTCGCGCGAAAGGATGAGTACCATGCATATCAGCAAACTGATCATGACGACAGCCATCGTCGCGGTTATGGCAGTGCCCGCCCAGCAAACGCAGGCAAGTGACTTTGTGAAAGGCGCAGCGGTAGGTGCGATCCTTGGTGTTCTGGGAACCAAGGCGGTAGAGGCAGGACAACGCCGCCCCAGCCCCACACACGCCCCCACCCGTCAACCCAGGTTGTCGGGCATGTCCGCAGCCCAGCGCGAGCAGAACCGTAACGTGCAGAACGCCCTCAACCATTTCAATTACCCGGTCGGCAATGCTGACGGTGTCCTGGGCCCCCGGTCACGCGATCAGATCGCGCAATACGAACGTGACATGGGCCTGACCACGGATGGGCGGCTTGACGATTACGAACGCAATTTCCTGATCGGTTCCTATGCGCGCGCGCAGCAGGCGCAATACGGGGGCGGCCCGGATGCCGCCATTCTGGCGCAACGCGGCACGCGCGGGCTGTTGCAGCATTACAATCAGGAACGCCTGGGCTTCGCCAACGGCGGCAACACCGGCAATGGCTATCCCAACAACGCTGGCGGCGGTTATCCCAACAACGCCAATACCTTCAACCAGAACCCGGCAGGCAATGGTTTCAATCAAGGCAACGCCGCCGGTTTTCAATCAACCCAAGAAGCCTCTGTTGCCCAGCCCGCCTTGCCAACCTTCATGCCAACCGCGCGGGCAAGGTCGATGGAACAACATTGCCAGTCCACCAGCCTGCTGACGGTCGCCAACGGCTCGGCCATGAACGCATCCAACATCACGGATCCCAATCAGGCGCTGAACGAACAGTTCTGCCTTGCCAAGGAATTCACCACCCGCCAGGGCGAAGCCCAGGCCGCCACGATCGGCGGTGTCACGCCGGATCAGATCCTTGCACAATGCCGTGGCGTCGCCGATTTGCTGAAGCCGACACTCGATACCGTGCCGACCGCAAGCGTTGACCAGGTGGTCGCATCGGCAACGCAGACGATCACAAGCCAGGGAAGCTCTCCCGCCGCGCTGGCCCAGACCAGCCAGATATGCCTGAGCTCGGGCTATGCGGCGGACGACCCTGAAATCTCGGCCGCCTCTGCCATCTTGCTGGTTGCGGCAGGCCAGACGCCTTACGGTGAAATCATCGGCCATCAGCTGCGCGAGGGTTTCGGCTTTGCCGCCAATCGTGAGCGCGCGAATGAGTGGTACACGATGGCTCTGGATGCCATGGCCACAGGTACCCCGCCGACAATCCTGCCGAATCAGGCCAGCGGTCGCAATGCGGTGATCCGCACGGCCATCGGTCAGGGTGGCATGCAGGCCGGAATGTCGCCCGCACCCATCGCGCAGCGCACCCTTGTGGTGCAACCGCTGCGATAACGCCAAGGGTTCGGGCCCAACCTCGGCAACGCCTTCATCTGCGGGATCGAAAACGGGGGCGTTCATCGCGTCACCCGGCGGGCGGGTGACGCAAGGGGTCACCCCACCACCGCCCCGCCCCGTCAACTCCCCCGATAGGTCGAATAGCCATAGGGCGACAACAGCAGCGGCACATGATAATGGCTGTCAGCCCCGGACATGCCGAACCGGATCGGGATCACATCCAGAAACCTGGGGGTTTCGGGCGCGGCTCCGATCGCATCAAGATACTCCCCGGCGTGGAACACCAGCTCATAGGTGCCCACCGCGAACCGATCGGCGGGCAACACCTGTTCATCGGTGCGCCCGTCGGCATTCGTCACCATGCGGCACAGCAGGTCGCGCCGCCCGTCGCTCAGGCGGTAAAGCTCGATGCGCATCCCCCCGGCGGGCAATCCGCGCGCCGTATCCAGAACATGGGTGGTAAGATAACCTTTCGTCATGGGCCCGCCGCCTGATTATGGATCATTCACCCGTCACAGTGCCCGTTCCCGCCCCCAAAGGCGAGGCCTCGCGGCGCAGATAAGTCTTTCAGAGATTTCCTGAAAATATCCGGCGCAATATGGCATAAAATCCGAACAACCGGAGAAACAGATGCAAAGATACCCCCGCAATACGCTTGGCCATGGCCCCACCCCCCCCGATCCGCACTGGCCGGGCGGGGCACGGATCGCTGTTTCCGTCGTGCTCAACTATGAGGAGGGCGGCGAAAATTGCGTCCTGCACGGCGATGCGGCGTCCGAGGCGTTCCTGTCGGATATCGCCGGCGCCCAGCCCTGGCCGGGCAAGCGCCACTGGAACATGGAATCGATCTATGACTACGGCGCGCGCGCCGGGTTCTGGCGGGTGCATCGCATCCTGACCGAACGCGCCGTCCCGGCAACGGTTTATGGCGTGGCGACGGCGCTGGCGCGCAGCCCCGAACAGGTCGCAGCCATGCAGGGCGCCGACTGGGAAATCGCCAGCCACGGCCTGAAATGGGTCGAACACCGCGACATGCCCGAGGCAGAGGAACGCGCGCAAATCGCCGAAGCGATCCGCCTGCATACCGAAGTCACCGGCGCCCGCCCGCGCGGCTGGTACACCGGGCGCTGTTCGGAAAACACCCTGCGCCTGACCGCCGAGGAAGGCGGGTTCGACTGGATTTCCGACACCTATGACGATGATCTGCCCTACTGGGTCGAGGCGGGCGACCGCGACCAGTTGGTGATCCCCTATACGCTGGAAGCCAACGACATGCGGTTCGCCACCGCGCCCGGCTACATCACCGGCGCGCAGTTCTTCCAGTATCTCAAGGACACATTCGACGTGCTCTATGCCGAAGGCGGGCGGATGTTTTCCATCGGCCTGCATTGCCGCCTGATCGGGCGGCCGGGCAAGGCGGCGGGGCTGATCCGGTTTCTCGACTACGCTGCGGGCCACCCCGGCGTCTGGTTCGCCCGGCGCGGCGATATCGCGGCGCATTGGGCCGCCACCCATCCGCACAGGCGCCGCGAACGCCCGTCGCAAATGCCCAAAGAGGCCTTCGTCGCCCGCTTTGGCGGCGTGTTCGAACATTCCCCCTGGATCGCGGAACGTGCCCATGCGCTGGAACTCGGCCCCGCCCATGACGGCGCCGTGGGCTTGCACAATGCGCTCGCGCGCATCTTTCGCACCGCCAGCCGCGCCGAACGGCTTGGCGTGCTCACCGCCCATCCCGATCTGGCCGGCAAACTCGCCGCCGCGCGGCGCCTGACTGCGGACTCGACCCAGGAACAGGCCTCCGCCGGGCTCGATGCGCTGACCGACGCGGAACGCGACACCTTCCAGCGCCTCAACACCGCCTATGTCGCCAAACACGGCTTTCCCTTCATCATCGCGGTGCGCGACCACGACAAGGCGGGTATCATGGCCGCGTTCGAGACACGTCTCGCCAATGACACCGAAACCGAATTCAAAACCGCCTGTGCCCAGGTCGAACGTATCGCCGCCCTGCGCCTGAAGGACATGCTGCCATGACCTCCCCCGCCATGACCTCCCCCTACGCCCCCGCCCCCGGCGGCCTGCCGCCGCAAACCGCGCTCCATACCGGACGTGCCGTCTTCACCGAGGCCTATGCCGTCATCCCCCACGGGGTGATGTCCGATATCGTCACCAGCGCCCTGCCCGGCTGGAAACATACCCGCCTGTGGATGCTCGCCCGCCCGATGAGCGGCTTTTCCGAAACCTTCAGCCACTACCTGACCGAGGTCGGCCCCGACGGCGGCTCCGACACCCCCGATCCCGACCCACACGCGCAATCGGTGATCTTTGTCACCGAGGGCACATTCTGGCTGTCGATCGACGGCCAGGAATCTGAGCTGACCTCGGGCGGCTACGCCTATATCCCGGCGGGCACCCAGTGGCACCTGCACAACGGTTCCGACCAACCGGCGCGGTTCCACTGGATCCGCAAACGCTATGAACCCGCCCCCGGCCTGCCCGCGCCCAAGGCCTTCGTCACCTCCGACCCGGAAACGCACCCCGTGCCGATGCCCGGCACCAACGACGCCTGGGCGACAACCCGTTTCGTCGATCCAGACGATCTGTCGCATGACATGCATGTCAACATCGTCACCCTCCAGCCCGGCGCCACCATCCCGTTCGAGGAAACCCATGTGATGGAACATGGCCTCTTCGTGCTGACCGGCAAGGCCGTCTATCGCCTCAACCGCGACTGGGTCGAGGTGGGGCCGGGCGATTTCCTGTGGCTGCGCGCCTTCTGCCCGCAGGCCTGCTATGCTGGCGGGCCGGGCCCGTTCCGCTACCTGCTTTACAAGGATGTCAACCGCCACGCCCGGCTGGGCGGCATCCTTGGGCCGCGCGCATGACCGCCTTCCTGTTCCAGCCCATCCTCTCGACCGAAATACTCCCCGGGGGGGCCGCAGGCGGGGGGGCGGGCAGCCCCCCCTCCGCGGTCACCACCCCATGACCAACCCGATCATCGCGCAACCCCTCGACCCCGCCGCCTTCGCCCCGTTCGGCGATGTGCTGGCGGCGGCAGGCCCCCCCGACCGGCTGATCAACCAGGGCCTCTGCGAACGGTTCCACGACCGTGCCCGGCTTGATTTCGGCGCGGACGGGCGGGCGGGTATCTCGATCTTCAACGCCCAACCCCGCGCCCTGCCCTACCGGCTGGAGATGATGGAACGCCACCCCGATGGCAGCCAGGCATTCATACCGATGACGGGTCAGCCGTTTCTGGTGATCGTGGCCCCGGATACTGGCGGCGCGCCCGGCCTGCCCCGCGCATTTCTCACCGCGCCCGGCCAAGGCATAAACCTGCTGCGCGGCACATGGCACGGGGTGCTGACACCGCTGCATGCGCCGGGCCTGTTCGCCGTCATCGACCGCATCGGCCCCACCCCGAACCTGGAAGAGCACTGGTTTGCGCATCCCTTTGTCGTGCAAGCCCCCGCACCGGCCACCGGCCCCACCGCCTGTAAGAGCGGACCCCCCCCGCAACTGCGCGATCCTGACTAGTTCCCGCCCCTCGCCAAAGCGATCCCGCCGGGTATCCAGCACGTTCTGGCGATGTTCGTCTCGAACGTCACACCCGCGATCATCATCGCGGTGCCGGGTCGGCAGGATGCGCTGCTGTTTGGCTGGCTGAAAACGCTTTACCCGATCTGGGCGCGGATGCGCCCCGGATGACCCGCCCCCGATCGCGGATTTTCCGCCGCAATCGCATATGAAACCGCAAAAAACGGTGTTCCACCCCGCATTTCCGCAGTATTGGCATCACCGAACGGCCCCCGCCCAGAGACCTGAAAGGACAGACCGATGTTTTCCAACGCCTTTGCCGACCGGGAACTGATGGCGGAAATGACCGCCAAAATGTTGCTCGAAATCAATGCCGTGCATTTCAATTCCGAAAAGCCCTACATGTTCACCTCGGGCCTTGCCAGCCCGGTCTATATCGATTGTCGCAAGCTGATCTCTTATCCCCGCATCCGCGAAACGCTGATGGACTTCGCCGTCTCGGTGCTCTTGCGCGACGTGGGCTTTCAGCAATTCGACGCGGTGGCGGGCGGCGAGACGGCGGGCATCCCCTTTGCCGCCTGGATCGCGCAGAAGATGGGCCTGCCCATGCAATATGTGCGCAAGAAGCCCAAGGGTTTCGGCCGCGATGCCCAGATCGAGGGCGATATCACCGAGGGCCAGCGCGTGCTGCTGGTCGAGGATCTGACAACAGACGGCGGCAGCAAGATCAAGTTCTGCGAGGCGCTGCGCCATGCCGGGGCGGTCGTGTCGGATACGATCGTGGTGTTCTATTATGACATCTTTCCACAAACCCGCGAAAAGCTGGCCGAACACGATCTGCGCCTGCACTATCTTGCCACCTGGCATGACGTGCTGAAAGTGGCCAGGGCGCAGGGCCATTTCGACAAGAACACCTTGAACGAGGTTGAAGCCTTTCTTGCCGCCCCGCTGGACTGGTCCAGCCGCAACGGCGGCATCAGCCAGGTTCTGACCTGACGCACCGCGCCTTGGATTTTCCGCCCCGCTACGATATAGAACGCCGACTGCCCAGCAAGGAGACCCGCAAGTGAGTGTATCCGCAGACATGAAGCGGCCAACCCCGCAAACAATTCGCGCCCGCAAGGGCGGCGCGCCGCTTGTGATGCTGACCGCCTATACCACCCCAATCGCCAAGCTGATCGACGAGGATTGCGATATCGCGCTGGTCGGTGACAGTTTGGGCATGGTGCTGCATGGCCTGCCCTCGACGCTGGGCGTCACGCTGGAGATGATGATCCTGCACGGGCAGGCAGTGGCGCGGGGGCTCAACCACGCCATGCTGGTGATCGACATGCCGTTCGGCAGCTATGAAGAGGGGCCGGAACAGGCGTTTCGCAACTGCGCCCGGGTGATGGTGGAAACCGGCGCGGCGGCAGTCAAGCTGGAAGGCGGGGTAACCATGGCGCCCACCATCCGGTATCTGGTGGCGCGTGGCATTCCGGTGATGGCCCATGTCGGGCTGACGCCGCAGGCGGTCAACACGCTGGGCGGCTACAAGGTGCAGGGGCGCGGCACGGATGCCGACCGGGTGATGGCCGATGCGATCGCCGCATCCGATGCCGGGGCGTTTTCCATCGTGCTGGAAAAACTGCCCGCGCGCCTGTCGGATGACATCACCGCGCGGCTGCCCATTCCCACCATCGGCATCGGGGCCTCGGCGGGGTGCGACGGGCAGGTGCTGGTGATCGATGACATGCTGGGCCTGTTCACCGATTTCCGCCCGAAATTCGTCAAACGCTATGCCGAACTGGGTGCGGCGGCGAAAGACGCGGTGCGCGCCTATGCCCAAGAGGTGCGCGCGCGCAAGTTCCCCGCGCCCGAACATGAATTCGGCGAAGAGGCGGGCGGCAGGAAATGAAGATCATCCGGACGCGCGCCGATCTGCGCGCCGCCACCGCCGCCTGGCGGCAGGCGGGCGAAAGCATCGGCGTGGTGCCCACCATGGGCGCGCTGCACGAAGGGCATCTAAGCCTGGTCACCGCCGCGAAATCGACCGCCGACCGGGTGATCGTGACGCTGTTCGTCAACCCGCGCCAGTTCAACAACGCCGCCGATCTGGCCGCCTATCCGCGCACCGAAACCTCGGATGCAGAAAAGCTAGGGCCATTCGCGGTCGATGTGCTGTATATCCCCGACCCCGATCAGATGTACCCCAAGGGCTTCGCCACCACGGTGTCGGTGGGCGGCCTTGATCAGGGGCTGTGCGGCGCGCACCGGCCCGGCCATTTCGATGGCGTGGCGACGGTGGTCACCAAGCTTTTCATACAGACCGACGCCGACGCGGCCTTCTTTGGCGAAAAGGATTTCCAGCAATTGCAGATCGTGCGCACCCTTGCCCGCGATCTGGATCTGCACATCCGCGTCATCGGCTGCCCCACGGTACGAGAGGCCGACGGCTTCGCCCTGTCATCGCGCAACGTCCGGCTGGGATCAAAGGCACGCGCGGACGCGCCCGGCCTTTACCGCGCCTTGCAGGCCGCCGCCGCCCGCATCAACGCGGGCGATCCGGTGGCGGACGTGATCGGCGCGGCCCGCGCGGCGATCCTTGCAGCGGGATACACAGAGGTCGAATACCTGGAATTGCGCAGCGAGGACGGGCTGGAACCCCTGACCGCGCCGCGCACCCCCGCCCGCCTGCTGGTCGCGGCCTGGATCGATGGCGTGCGGCTGATCGACAATATCCGCCTTTGATCCGCCGGATCACAGCCCCAGATCGCGCATGACCTGTGGCAGCACCTCGGGCAGATCCTCGGCGATCAGGCCGGGGCCAAAGGCGCGCGCCGCTGCCACATGCAACCAGGCGCCGGCCTCGGCCGCCTGCATCGGGTCCAGCCCCCGCGCCAGAAGCCCGGTGATGAACCCCGCCAGCACATCGCCCGAGCCTGCGGTGGCGAGCCACGGCGCCGACCGGTCATAATGGGCCGAACTGATCGCGCACCGTCCGTCAGGCGCCGCGATAACCGTATCCGGGCCTTTGTAAAGCACCACGCATCCCGCCCGCTGCGCCGCCGCGCGCGTCGCATCCACCTTGGAAAAGACCGGGCCACGGGTGGCGGGTGCTGCCAGCTTTTCGGCGATGTCGGGAAAGAGGCGCGCGAATTCGCCGCCATGGGGCGTCAGCACGCAGCCTTCATGCAGCATGTCGAACAACACCCCTGGCGCGCCCTCAAACGCGGTCAGCGCATCGGCATCAAGCACCGCGTAGGGTGCGCATTCATGGCGCACCGCCACCGGCACCAGATCGCGCGCCCGGTCCAACCCCAACCCCGGCCCCAGACAGAGCGCGGTAATCCGCCTGTCGTTCAGCGCATCACGCAGGGCGTCCGCATCCGCCACCCGCCGCAGCATCAGCGCGGTGATATGCCCCGCCACCTCCTGCTGGGCGACAGGCGGCACGCCCAGCGTCACCAGCCCCGCCCCGATGCGCAGCGCGCCCCGCGCCGCCAACCGCGCAGCGCCGGTCTTGCCCGCGCCGCCCGACAGGATCAGGGCGTGGCCGTGGCTGTATTTGTGATGAGGGGCGCTTTTGCCCAGGGATGTCGGGGAAGGTGGCATCACAAGCGATACACCCCCCCCCTGCACCGGGCCGGTTTTCTGCAAACCGATGTCCTTCACGACGACATGTTGCGAAAATTCCGGCCCATCGTTCAGGAAATGACCAACTTTCGCGGTGTGAAAGGAAACCGTCAGCTCCGCGACAAACGCCGCCCCAAGCGATTTGCCGCTATCCATGCAAAGACCGCTTGGCGCGTCGATCGCCACATCATGGCCAGGCGGCGCAGATTTCCGCATCTTCCCGGCCAGATCCGCAATGGCCCCCTCCAGCGGTCGTGTCAGGCCCGTTCCAAACAGCGCGTCTATGTTGAGATCGGCTTTCCAGGGCTGATCGGTCAGTTCTTTGAACGAACGCGCCTCGCCCATCTTTGCCCAACGCGCATAATTCGCTTTCGCATCGGGGGGCAGCTTGGCGGCATCGCCATAAAGGAACACCTCCACCTCCCAGCCCCAGTCCTTCAGAAGCCGCGCCACGACGAACCCGTCGCCGCCGTTGTTGCCAGGCCCACACAGCACCACCGCCTTGTGCGGCGCTTGCGCAAGCTCTGGCCATTCCTCGAAAATTGCCTCAAACACGCCACGCCCGGCGCGTTCCATCAGCTCCAGCCCCGTGACCTTGCCTGAGGCGATGGCGGCCTGCTCGATGGCGCGCATTTGGGCAGATGTCAGCAATTCGCGCACCATCCCACCCCGTTTTCTGAACATGTCCCGATCCCACCCGTTTCAATTATGCACATTTTTACGGCATATCGCCCAAAACACACGCATGCCCCCCGGTTTTTGGTTGGCGTCCCAACCCTTGTCAGGCTAGCTGATTGAGGCCGCCATGGGAACGTGGTGTGTGTCCGGGACGGTTTAGCAGGAAGGAATCGGCTGCGATGAAAAAGATCGAGGCAATCATCAAACCCTTCAAGCTTGATGAGGTAAAAGAGGCGTTGCAAGAGATCGGCGTGCAGGGTCTGTCGGTGATCGAGGTCAAGGGCTTCGGCCGCCAAAAGGGCCATACTGAACTTTATCGTGGCGCTGAATATGTGGTCGACTTTCTGCCCAAGGTGAAGATCGAGATCGTTCTGGCCGATGACCAGGTCGACGGCGCCGTCGAGGCGATCATCGCCGCCGCCCGCACCGACAAGATCGGCGACGGCAAGATTTTCGTCAGCCCCGTCGAACAGGTCATCCGCATCCGCACCGGCGAGACCGGCGAGGATGCCGTCTGATACACAGGAAATTTCGCAGGCTGCAACGGCGCGCCAGCGGATCGCTCAACAGAAGGGACTCGTTTCATGAGCAAAGACAAGATCATGCTATTGATCAAGGATGAGGACGTCGCCTATGTCGACGTTCGCTTTACCGACCCGCGCGGCAAGTTGCAGCATGTGACGCTGGATGTGGACCTCGTCGATGAGGATTTCCTTGACGAAGGTTTCATGTTCGACGGCTCCAGCATCGCGGGCTGGAAATCCATCGATCAATCCGACATGAAACTGATGGTCGATACCGAAAGCGCCTATATCGACCCGTTCTATGCGGAAAAGACGCTGTGCGTGCATTGTTCGGTCGTCGAACCCGACACCGGCGAAGCCTATGATCGCGACCCGCGTTCGACGGCGGAAAAGGCCGAGGCCTATCTTCTGGCGTCCGGCATCGGCGACACCGCCTATTTCGGCCCCGAGGCCGAATTCTTCATCTTCGATGATGTGCGTTTCTCGGTTTCAATGAACAAGGTGTCTTACCAGGTGGATGCGGTCGACGGGCCGTGGAACAGCGACACCAAATTCGAGGGCGGCAATTCCGGCCACCGCCCCGGCGTGAAGGGCGGGTATTTCCCGGTCAACCCGATCGACGACGCGCAGGATCTGCGGTCTGAAATGCTGTCCACGATGAAGCGCATGGGCATGAAGGTTGACAAGCACCACCACGAAGTGGCCGCCTGCCAGCACGAACTTGGCCTGCTGTTCGGCACGCTGACCAAACAGGCCGACGAGATCCAGAAATACAAATACGTCATCCACAACGTGGCCCACGCCTATGGCAAGACCGCGACCTTCATGCCCAAGCCCATCAAGGGCGACAACGGCACCGGCATGCATGTGAACATGTCGATCTGGAAGGGCGGCAAGCCGCTGTTCGCGGGCGACAAATACGCTGACCTCAGCCAAGAGGCGCTGTGGTTCATCGGTGGCATCCTGAAACACGCCAAGGCGCTGAACGCCATCACCAACCCCGGCACCAACAGCTACAAGCGGCTGATCCCCGGTTTCGAGGCGCCTGTGCTGCGCGCCTATTCGGCGCGCAACCGGTCGGGCTGCGTCCGCATTCCGTGGGCGGAATCGCCCAAGGCCAAGCGGGTCGAGGCGCGGTTTCCCGATCCTTCCGCCAACCCCTATCTGGCCTTTGCCGCGCTTCTGATGGCGGGCATCGACGGGATCAAGAACAAGATCGATCCGGGCCCCGCATCGGACAAGGATCTTTACGATCTGCCGCCCGAAGAACTGGCCAGCATCCCCACCGTCTGCGGCAGCCTGCGCGAGGCGCTGGAAGAACTGGAAAAGGATCACGACTTCCTGTTGCAGGGTGACGTGTTCACCCGTGGCCAGCTTGACGGCTATATCGCGCTGAAGTGGGAAGAGGTCTATGCCTTTGAACACACGCCGCATCCGGTGGAATACCAGATGTATTATTCCTGCTGATCCCGTCGGCGGGTCACATCAGATCAGATCGAAACGGGGCGCCCCATCGGGTGCCCCGTTTTTCATGGCAAAGTCCTGTCGGTCGGGGGAAGTCCCCTGACCGGCGCGCGCACGGCGGGGGCGAAAAGTGAGTATTTTTTCCAAGATGAGGCGAAAGAGGTTTTTTAGCGCTCAATCTGCGGGGCTGATGGGGCGCAGCACGCGCTATTGCCCGAAATCCGCCTGTTCCGTCGTCTGTAAACCCCTGCCGCGCAACAGGGCCTCGACCCCCGGCATCGCCCCGCGAAACGCGGTATAGGCCGCCTCGGCCTCTTGGCTTCCGCCTGCCGACAGAATGAACCGTTCCAGACGCGCTGCGGTCACGGGGTCAAACGCATCGCCTGCCTCTTCAAAGGCCGCGAAAGCGTCGGCATCCATCACCTCGGACCACATGTAGCTGTAGTAGCCGCTGGAATAGCCATCACCCGAAAACACATGCGCGAAATGCGGCGTGGCGTGGCGCATGGCAATCGCATGGGGCATGCCCAGATCGGCCAGAATCCCGGCCTGCCGCGCCATCGGATCGGCGGGCGGCGGCCCTTGGTGAAATTCCAGATCCACAAGCGCCGAAGCGATGTATTCCACCGTCGAAAACCCCTGATCCCATGTCGATGCGGCCAGCAACCGCGCGCGCAGATCGGCGGGCATGGGCGCCCCCGTTTCGACATGGCGCGCGTGTTTTTCCAGAACCTCGGGCACCTCCAGCCAATGCTCATAAAGCTGGCTGGGCAGTTCGACAAAATCGCGCGCAACCGAGGTGCCCGACACCCGCGCATAGGTCACATCCGACAGGATCTGATGCAGCGCATGGCCGAATTCATGGAAAAGCGTGTGCGCATCGTCCCAGGACAGCAGCGCCGGGTCGCCCTTGGCAAAGTTGCACACATTGACGACAATCGGGCGCACATCGCCGCCCAGCTTGCGCTGATCGCGCATCGTCGAACACCACGCCCCCGACCGCTTGCCGGCCCGTGCGAAATAATCGCCGATGAACACCGCCATATGCTGCCCGGTGCGCGTCACCTCCCAAGCGCGGGCGTCGGGATGGTAAAGCGGCACATCCAGCGGCCGGAATTCCAGCCCGAACAGGCGGTGCGCGCAATCGAACGCCGCGCCGATCATCGCGTCAAGCGCGAGATAGGGCTTGATCGCCTCTTCATCCAGATCATGCACCACCCGCCGCCGCGCCTCTGAATAATAGCGCCAGTCCCAGGGTTCCAGATCGGTGTTGATACCGTCGGCGCGCTGCATTTCGGTCAGCCGGGCCGCATCGGCCGCTGCCTGCGCGCGCGCGGGGGCCCAGACCCGCATCAGCAGGTCACGCACCCGGTCGGGCGTGCCGGCCATTTCGGTTTCCAGCTTGTAGGCCGCGAAACTGTCGTATCCCAACAGCTGCGCGCGTTCGGCCCGCAGCGCGAGTATCTCGGCGGTTATGGCGCGGTTGTCATGCGCATTGCCGTTGGCACCGCGCGCCACCCAGGCCTCGAACGCCTGCCGCCGCAGATCGCGCCGGGGCGAGAATTGCAGAAACGGCACGACAAGCGACCGCGAAAGCGTCAGCACATGCCCCGGGCGCCCAAGTTCCGCCGCCGCCGCCGCCATCGCAGCGACCAAAAATTCCGGTAGCCCCACCAGATCGTCGGGGCCAAGGTCCAGAAACCATTCCCCCTCATCCGCCAGCAGGTTCTGGGTGAATGTCGTGCCCAGAACCGCCAGCCGCGCCTTGACCGCCGTCAGCCGGTCGCGTGCCGCCCCATCCAGGGCCGCGCCCGCCCGCACGAAATCGCGCCGGTACAGCATCAGCACCCGCGCCTGTTCGGCCGTCAGGTCAAGACTGTCGCGCACTTGCCAAAGCGCCTCTATCCGGGCAAACAGCGCGCGGTTGGTCACCACCTCGGAAGCATGGGCCGACAGTTTCGGCGCAAGATCGCGCTGCAACGCCTGACGTGCGGGATTGGCATCGGCGCCCGCAAGGTTGAAAAACACCCCGGCCACCCGATCCAGCATCGTTTCCGACAGTTCCAGCGCCTCGATGGTGTTCTCAAACGTCGGCGCCTCGGGGTTGTCTGCGATCGTGGCCACTGCCGCCCGCGCCTGCCCAAGCGCCGCATCAAACGCGGGCGCGAAATCCTCGTCGCGGATCGCGGCGAATGGCGGCAGGCCAAACGGGCCGTCCCAAGTGGTCAGCAACGGGTTTGCCGGTGTCATCTTATCCCTTTCCCTTCTGGGTCTGTCCCTGATCGGCGGCGGGCGCATGCAGATGCCCGCAGATCGCACAGCCGGGCCGCGCCCCGGCCCTGATCACCCGCACCTCGGCATAAAGCGCGTCATAGATCATCAGCCGCCCGCGCAGCCCCTCACCGGCGCCGGTGATCGCCTTCACCGCCTCAAGCGCCATCATCGACCCGATGATGCCCGGCAGCGGTGCCACGATCCCGGCCTCGGCGCAACTCGGCACCAGGCCCGGCGCCGGGCGTTCGGGGAACAGGCATTCGTAACACGGACCGCCACGGGTCGGGTCGTAAAGCCCGATCTGCCCTTCCCATTGCGTCATCGCCGCCGAAATCAGCGGCTTGCCCAGCCCCACCGCCATCGCATTGACCAGATAGCGCGTGTCGAAATTATCCGATCCGTCAAGGATCAGATCGTAATCCGCCAGCAAGCCCTCTGCCATATCGGGCACCAGACGCCGGTGATAGGGCCGCACCGTCACAAAGGGGTTCAGCGCCCGCAGCGCCGCCTCGGCCGAAAAGACCTTGGCCATGCCGATACGCGCGTCGGTATGGATGACCTGGCGCTGAAGGTTGGAATTTTCCACCACGTCGTCATCGATCACCCCGATCGTGCCGACCCCGGCGGCCGCGAGATACAAAAGTGCCGGCGATCCAAGCCCCCCAGCCCCCACCACCAGCACCCGCGCCCCGCGCAGCGCCCGTTGCCCCGGCCCGCCCAGTTCGCGCAGCATGATGTGGCGCGCATAACGGTCCAGCTCTGCCGGGCGGAACTGCCCCGGCACGGCGGGGGGGGGCACCGCCGGATGCGCCCGCGCCTTCAACCGCCGCACCACCGCCCCATAGCCCAGCCCCAGTGCCGCCAGCACCCCCAGCGCGCCCCAGGATGCCGCCGATCCGCCGAGGGCCCGCGGCAGCGCGGCCCCGGTCGGCAAGGTCAGATGCACCAGCAACACACCCCCGTAAAGGATCGCGATCATCACCAGCCGCGCCGCCACCGGGGCACGCAGCAGCGCCCCGATCCCCCACAGCACCGCCGCCATTCCCACAAACAGCATCACGACCGCCCGGTTGATCCAAATCCCCCAGCGCCGCGCGCGGTCGCGCCCAGCGCGTCAGCCCTCTGGAACCGGGCCCGCGCGACGGGGGCCACGATCGCCTGCGCGATCCGTTCGCCATGGGCGATCACCACCGGATCGGGCCCAAGGTTGATCATCAGCACCCCCACCGGCCCGCGATAATCGGCGTCAACGGTGCCGGGCGCGTTGACAAGCGTCACCCCATGGCGCAGCGCCAGCCCCGAACGGGGCCTGATCTGCATCTCGTACCCGTCCGGCAATTCAAAGCGCAGGCCCACCGGCACCAGCCGCCGCGCCATCGGCGCCAGGATCAGCCCCGTGCCGCGATCCTCAACCGCAAGATTGGCGCGCAGATCGGCGCCCGCGGCACCCGCGCTGGCATAATCGGGCAGCGGCACCATGGGATCGGCCCAATCCTCCTGCGTCACAAGAACCGTTACCATCGCGCTTCCCCGCCCCATCCTCTCGATAAAAATACTCCCGCCGGAGGCGTCTGTCCGGGCCGCAAGCGCCTCACGCCAGGGCCTCTGCGATACGCGCCATCAGGCGTGTCGCCACCTCGGCCTTGCCCATGCGGGGCCAGGTTTCCGGCGCCGCGTCGCCGGTGATCAGCACCACGGCATTCTCGGCCCCGCCCATGATGCCGGTCCCTTCCGACACATCGTTGCCCACGATCCAGTCGCAGCCCTTGCGGGCGCGCTTGGCGGTGGCGTGTTCCACCAAACGCCCGGTCTCGGCGGCAAAGCCCACCACCAGCCTTGGCCGCGCCGCCCCCAGGCCCGCGACCCGCGCCAGAATATCCACGTTCTCGGCCAGTTCCAGCACCGGCAGCGCGCCGCCCGCGCGTTTCTTCAGCTTTTGCCCGGCGGCATTGGCCACCCGCCAGTCGGCCACAGCCGCGGCAAAGATCGCGACATCGGCGGGCAGCGCCGCCTCGACCGCCGCCAGCATCTCAGCCGCCGTCTCGACCCGGATGATCCGCGCCCCTTCGGGCGGCGGCACGGTAGCGGGGCCGGTGACAAAGGTCACCGCGGCACCCAGCGCCAGCGCCGCGCGGGCAATCGCGGTGCCCTGCGCCCCCGAAGACCGGTTGGCGATATAGCGCACCGGATCAATGGGTTCCTGCGTCGGGCCAGAGGTGATCAGAACATGCCGCCCCGAAAGGGGCAGGTCGGGGGCCAGCCGCGCCGCGATCGCCGCGACGATCTCCAGCGGCTCGGCCATCCGGCCGGGGCCGAATTCGCCGCAGGCCATATCGCCCTCGTTCGGGCCGACGACGGCAACACCATCCCCGCGCAAGACCGCCAGATTGCGCTGCGTCGCCGGGTGCAGGAACATGCGCAGGTTCATCGCGGGCGCCACCAGCACCGGCTTGTCGGTCGCCATCAGAACCGTGGTCGCCAGATCGCCCGCCAGCCCCGCCGCCATCTTGGCCAGCAGATCCGCCGTCGCCGGCGCCACCACCAGCAGATCGGCGGCGCGCGACAGTTCGATATGGCCCATCTCGGCCTCATCGGTCAGATCGAAAAGATCGCTGTACACCCGGTTTCCCGCCAGGGCCGCAACCGACAGCGGCGTCACGAATTCCGCCCCCGCCCGCGTCAGCACCGGCACCACATCCGCGCCACGTTCACGCAGCCGCCGGATCAGATCCAGCGCCTTGTAGGCGGCGATCCCGCCACCGATCAGTAACAGAATACGTTTTCCCGCCAGCATACGCCGCTCCCTTTCCGGTGGATCAGTGGTAGAGGACGGCGCCGCCCGAGGCAAGACGACAGCGCGGCCGCCATCCTCTCGATCAAAATACTCCCGCCGGAGGCACCCGGCCCTAGCGAAACGCGGCGCAGGGATCGGGGCGGGCGACCGGATCGGTCACCAGCCAGAAATCATGCGGGGCCAGGGGGCCGGGATCGCTTTCGTACTGGCCGACCGAAATCACCCGCAGATCGGGCGCGGCGCGCGCCAGCGCCCGCGGCACACCCCGGTCGTTGCGCGCATGGGCGGTGCCGGTGATCAGCACCACCGGCCCGCCGGTCGCGTCCATCGCCGCAACCACCGCGCGGGCAAGCCCCGCATCGCGCAGCCGTTGCGCGGCCACCATTCCGGGCAGCGCCGCCTCGGGCAGGGCACCGCAATGCGCCGATTGCTGGTCGTCCGCGCGCGCGGCCTCTTCATCGGGGGGCAGCTGGTCGGTCAGGCCGTATCGCGCGGCCCCTTGCCCGAACACCGGCGCGGGCCCGTCGGTCATGGCCCGGCGCACCGCCGCACGGGGCAGCGCGCCGCCAAAGATCGCAGCCTTTGGTGCTGCGGCGAATATCGGGAAATACATGCCAAAATCCGGCCAGCCCGAGGCGTTCCAGCCCAGCGCGCGTTCCAGCGCCGCGGGGTCGTCGCGCAGTGCCGGGGTGATCCGCGCGGCCTGTTCGGGGGCAAGCATTTCGAACACCAGGGCGCGGGGGGCTATGGCACCCACCGCGCGCGCCTGATTTTCGTGGTGGAAGATGTTGTCATGCACCTCTCCCAGGATCACCACATCGGCGGGCGGCAGCGCCTGCAAGCCATCTGTGCCGATTTCAGCCGCCCACACCGGGACGGCGGCAAGGAGGACCGCGCAAAGATATCCGGCAAGGCGCTGGTTCATAGCAGGAAGTGATGCACTTCCCGGCTTTGCGCTTCAAGGCTTTTGCGCATCTTGGCGAAAGCCGCCGCTTCCAGCTGCCGCACCCGTTCCTTTGACAGGCCCAGCTCATCGCCCAGGCTTTCCAGCGTCCGGGGATCGGATCGCAGCTTGCGTTCCTGCACGATCAGGCGTTCCCGGTCGTTCAGGATCGCCATGGCGGTTGCCAGCCAGCCGCGCAGCTTGGCGCGGTCATGGCTTTGTTCGACCCGGTGCGCCGCCTGATCAGA
>JACIYW010000053.1 GCA_014359745.1 Paracoccaceae bacterium
CCAGCCCGACATCCTGTCACTGCGCGACGAAAGCGAAGAGGACAGCAAGGAACTCGCCGCCTCGAAATTCGATCTCAACTATATCGCGCTGGATGGCGAAATCGGCTGCATGGTCAACGGCGCGGGCCTTGCCATGGCCACGATGGACATCATCAAGCTTTACGGTTCCGAACCCGCCAACTTCCTTGATGTCGGCGGTGGCGCCACCAAGGAAAAGGTGACCGAGGCGTTCAAGATCATTACCTCCGACCCCAACGTCAAGGGCATCCTCGTGAACATCTTCGGCGGCATCATGCGCTGCGACATCATCGCCGAAGGCGTGATCGCCGCGGTCAAGGACGTGGGCCTCAAGGTGCCGCTGGTGGTGCGGCTTGAAGGCACCAATGTCGATCTTGGCAAGGATATCATCCGCAATTCCGGCCTGAACGTGATCGCCGCCGACAACCTGTCGGACGCGGCCGAAAAGATCGTGAAGGCGGTCAAAGGCTGATGACGCAAGGCCAGCCACTTACCAAAGAATGTCAATGTTGTGGCAAAGAAAAACGCCTCAGCGAGTATTATGAAAACGCGACAAAACCAAACCACCGCAATGGGATTTGCAAGGTTAGTCTAGGTGAAGTCGATAGAAAAAACAGAGGAAACGCCTAACATGGCCGTACTCGTAGACGAAAATACCAAGGTGATCTGTCAGGGCCTCACCGGCTCGCAGGGCACTTTCCATTCCGAACAGGCCATCGCCTATGGCACGAAAATGGTCGGCGGCGTGACCCCCGGCAAGGGCGGCACCACCCACCTGAACCTGCCGGTCTTCAATTCCGTGCACGAGGCGCGCGCGGTCACCGGCGCCAACGCCACCGCGATCTACGTCCCCCCGCCCTTCGCCGCCGACAGCATCCTTGAGGCGATCGACGCCGAGATGGAGCTGATCGTCTGCATCACCGAAGGCATCCCGGTGCTCGACATGATGCGCGTCAAGCGCGCGCTGGAAGGGTCAAAATCCCGCCTGATCGGCCCCAACTGCCCCGGCGTCATCACCCCCGGCGCCTGCAAGATCGGCATCATGCCCGGCCATATCCACAAACGCGGCAGCGTGGGCGTCGTCTCCCGCTCCGGCACCCTGACCTACGAGGCGGTCAAGCAGACCACCGACATGGGCCTTGGCCAGTCTTCCGCCGTCGGCATCGGCGGCGACCCGATCAAGGGCACCGAACATATCGACGTGCTGGAAATGTTCCTGGCCGACGATGAAACCCAATCCATCATCATGATCGGCGAAATCGGCGGATCGGCCGAAGAAGACGCGGCGCAGTTCCTGGCCGACGAAAAGAAAAAAGGCCGCTGGAAACCCACCGCCGGTTTCATCGCCGGGCGCACCGCGCCGGCCGGTCGCCGCATGGGCCACGCGGGTGCCATCGTGGCGGGCGGCAAGGGCGACGCGGAATCCAAGATCGAGGCAATGCGCGCCGCGGGCATCATCGTCGCCGACAGCCCCGCCGGGCTGGGCGAAGCCGTGATGAAGGCCATCGGCTGACGACTGCAAACCACACCCAGGGGAGAATAACCATGGACTTCCAGACATCCGTCAGAACCTGCCTGACCAGGAAATACGCCGCCTTCCAGGGGCGCGCGTCGCGGTCGGAATACTGGTGGTTCGTGCTGGCCTATGTCATCGGCATGATCGTGGTGGCGGTGCTGCCGATCCCGCTGCTGCCATTGCTCTATGTGCTGGCGCTGATCCTGCCGCTGGCCGCGGCCGGATTCCGGCGGCTGCAGGACACCGGGCGGCCGGGCTGGTATATCTTCGTCCCGATCGCGCTCTCCGTCGTCACCCAGTTCGCGATGCCGCGGCCGGGCGCGATGATGCCCGGCGGCCCCGGCGAGATACCGACGATGACCCCCGGCGCCATGGGCGGCTATGGGCTGGCCGGGCTTCTGGCCCTTGTCCAGATCGTCGTCACGCTGCTGTTCATCTGGTGGCTGACCCGCCCCTCCGACCCCGCCGCCAACGCCTATGGCCCGCCCCCCGTGGCCTGATCCCCGCCCCCGCTGACCTCTTTGCCCTGCCCGAGGTGACGACATGACCGACCAATCCCCCAACGACGCATTCAAGGCATCGAGCTTTCTTCAGGGGCACAATGCCGAATATATCGACCATCTCTATGCGCGCTATGCCGCCGACCCGAACGCCGTCGATGCGGCCTGGGCGGAATTCTTCGCCTCCCTGGCCGAGGATGACAGCGCGGTCCAGGCGCAGGCGCAGGGCCCAAGCTGGGCGCGCGCCGATTGGCCGCCGATGCCCGCGGACGAGCTGACCCACGCGCTTGACGGGCAATGGCCCGCGGTCGCGGCGAAGGATGCGCAGGCGGCGGGCGCGAAGATCCGCGACAAGGCCGCCGAAAAAGGCGTGTCGCTGACCGATGCCGACGTGCAGCGCGCCGTGCTCGACAGTGTCCGCGCGCTGATGCTGATCCGCGCCTATCGGATTCGCGGCCACCTTGCGGCGGATCTCGATCCGCTCGGTCTGCGCGACGAGGTCGATCACCCCGAACTCGACCCGAAATCCTACGGGTTCGACGACTCCGACATGGATCGGCCGATCTTCCTCGACAACGTGCTTGGCCTTCAGGTTGCCACGATGCGGCAGATCATCGACATCGTGCGCCGCACCTATTGCGGCACGTTCGCGCTGCAATACATGCATATCTCCAACCCCAACGAGGCCGCCTGGCTCAAGGAACGGATCGAAGGCTTCGGCAAGGAAATCACCTTCACCCGCCGGGGCCGCAAGGCGATCCTGAACAAGCTGGTCGAGGCCGAGGGGTTCGAGAAATTCCTGCATGTCAAATACATGGGCACCAAGCGTTTCGGCCTTGACGGCGGCGAGGCGCTGATCCCGGCTATGGAACAGATCATCAAGCGCGGCGGCGCGCTGGGGGTCAAGGAAATCGCCATCGGCATGCCGCACCGCGGCCGCCTGTCGGTGCTGGCCAACGTGATGGCCAAACCCTACCGTGCCATTTTCAACGAATTCCAGGGCGGCAGCTTCAAACCCGAAGAAGTCGACGGGTCCGGCGATGTGAAATATCACCTTGGCGCATCGTCTGATCGGGAATTCGACGGCAACGTGGTGCACCTGTCGCTGACGGCGAACCCAAGCCACCTCGAGGCGGTGAACCCCGTGGTTCTGGGCAAGGTGCGCGCGAAACAGGCGCAGATCGGCGATACCGAACGCCGCGCGGTTCTGCCGGTGCTTTTGCACGGCGATGCGGCCTTTGCCGGTCAGGGCGTGGTGGCGGAATGTTTCGGCCTGTCGGGCCTTGTCGGCCATCGCACCGGCGGCACCATCCATATCGTGGTCAACAACCAGATCGGTTTCACCACCGCCCCGCATTTTTCCCGCTCCAGCCCCTATCCGACCGATATCGCCCTGATGGTCGAGGCGCCGATCTTCCACGTCAACGGCGACGACCCCGAGGCGGTGGTCCACGCCGCCCGCGTCGCCACCGAGTTTCGCCAGAAATTCGGCAAGGATGTGGTGATCGACATGTTCTGCTATCGCCGCTTCGGCCATAACGAGGGTGACGAGCCGATGTTCACCCAGCCCCTGATGTACACCAACATCAAGCGCCACAAGACCACCTTGCAGCTTTACACAGAACGCCTTGTCGCCGACGGCCTGATCCCCGAAGGCGAGATCGAGGATATGAAAGCCGCGTTCCAGGCCCACCTGAACGAGGAATTCGAGGTCGGCAAGGATTACAAGCCCAACAAGGCCGACTGGCTGGATGGCCGCTGGAAACATATCAGCCACCGCGAGGGCGAAGATTATCAGCCCGGTCAAACCTCTGTCTCACCCGAAACCATGGCGGAAATCGGCACCGCGCTGACCCGCGCGCCCGACGGGTTCGAAATTCACAAGACCCTCGCCCGCCTGCTGGATTCCAAGGCCGAAATGTTCAGATCGGGCAAGGGCTTTGACTGGGCCACCGCCGAGGCGCTCGCCTTCGGATCGCTGGTCACCGAAGGCTATCCCGTCCGCCTTTCCGGACAGGACAGCACGCGCGGCACCTTCAGCCACCGCCATTCCGCCTTCATCGACCAGTCGACCGAGGAACGCTACTATCCCCTCAACAATATCCGCCAGGGCCAGGCGCGATACGAGGTGATCGATTCGATGCTCTCGGAATATGCGGTGCTGGGGTTCGAATACGGCTACAGCCTCGCCGAACCCAACGCGCTGGTGATGTGGGAAGCGCAGTTCGGCGATTTCGCCAACGGCGCGCAGATCATGTTCGACCAGTTCATCAGTTCGGGCGAATCGAAATGGCTGCGCATGTCGGGCCTCGTGAT
The DNA here is from genome assembly GCA_014359745.1 of Paracoccaceae bacterium. Taxonomy (GTDB): domain Bacteria; phylum Pseudomonadota; class Alphaproteobacteria; order Rhodobacterales; family Rhodobacteraceae; genus JACIYW01. The sequence continues at coordinate 4,351 of JACIYW010000053.1, forward strand.
GCTGCTGCCGCATGGCTATGAAGGGCAAGGGCCCGAACATTCCTCGGCCCGGCTGGAACGGTTCCTGCAAATGTCGGCGCAAGACAACTGGATCGTCGCCAACTGTTCGACCCCCGCCAACTATTTCCACATCCTGCGCCGCCAGTTGCACCGTTCCTTCCGCAAGCCTCTGGTGCTGATGACGCCGAAATCGCTGTTGCGCCACAAGCTGGCGGTGTCGGATGCCGAAGCGTTCACCACCGGCTCAACCTTCCACCGGGTGCTGTGGGATGACGCCGAAAGGGGCCATTCCGACCTCAAGCTGAAGGCCGACAAGAAAATCCGCCGCGTGGTGATCTGCTCTGGCAAGGTCTATTACGATCTGCTTGAGGAACGCGACGCGCGCGGCCTTGACGATGTCTACCTGCTGCGGCTGGAACAGTTCTATCCCTTCCCCGCGCTCAGCCTTGTCAAGGAACTGGAACGGTTCAAATCCGCCGATGTGGTCTGGTGCCAGGAAGAACCCAAGAACCAGGGCGCCTGGACCTTTATCGAACCGAACCTCGAATGGGTTCTGACCCGCATCAAGGCCAAACACCCGCGCCCCCGCTACGCCGGACGCGCCGCTTCCGCCTCGCCCGCCTCCGGGCTTGCCAGCCAGCACAAGGCACAACAGGCCGCGCTCGTGAACGACGCGCTCACCATCGAAGGATAATCCGATGTCAACCGAAGTTCGTGTCCCCACCCTGGGCGAAAGCGTCACCGAGGCAACAATCGCCACCTGGTTCAAGAAGCCCGGCGATTCGGTCGCGGTGGACGAGATGCTGTGTGAATTGGAAACCGACAAGGTCACGGTAGAGGTGCCCTCGCCCGTCACCGGCAAACTGGTCGAAATCGTCGCCGCCGAAGGCGAAACCGTCGGTGTGAACGCCCTGCTGGCGATCATGGCCGATGCAAATGTCGCGGGGTCCGAATCCCCCGAACCGCGCGAGTCGGGCAAGAAAGCCGCCGCAGAGACCGCGGCCAAGGCCCCGGCAGAAACCGCCGAAACCGCCGAAACCAGTGACGCCCCCGAAGGCGAACAGATCGACGTGATGGTGCCCTCGCTTGGCGAAAGCGTGACCGAAGCAACCGTTTCCACCTGGTTCAAGAAGATCGGCGACCGGGTCGAGGCCGACGAAATGCTCTGCGAACTTGAAACCGACAAGGTCTCGGTAGAGGTGCCCGCCCCCGCCGCCGGCATCCTCTCCGCCATCGATGCGGAAACCGGCGCCACCGTCGATGCCTCTGCCCGCCTCGGCGTGATCACGTCGGGCGCAGCGGCGCCCAGCGCCGCCGACAAACCGGCCGCCAAACCCGCCGAACCGGCGAAATCCGGCAAGGATGTCGAAGACGCGCCCTCGGCCAAAAAGATGATGGCCGAACACAACGTCTCCGCCGATCAGGTCACCGCCTCTGGCCGCGACGGGCGCATCATGAAGGAAGACGTGCAAAAGGCGCTCCAGGCCGCCGCGTCAAGCCAAACCGCCGCCCCCGAAACCCCCGTCGCCACCCCCCGCTCGCCCATCCCCGCCGAGGATGCCGCGCGCGAGGAACGGGTGAAGATGACCCGCCTGCGCCAGACCATCGCCCGCCGCCTCAAAGAGGCGCAGAATACCGCCGCCATGCTGACCACCTATAACGAGGTCGACATGTCCGCGGTGATGGACCTGCGCAGCCAGTACAAGGACCAGTTCGAACGCAAACACGGCGTCAAACTCGGCTTCATGTCGTTTTTCGTCAAGGCCTGCTGCCACGCCCTGAACGAGGTGCCCGACGTCAACGCCGAAATCGACGGCACCGACGTGGTCTATAAAAACTACGTCCACATGGGCGTGGCGGTGGGCACCCCCACCGGCCTTGTGGTGCCGGTGGTGCGCGACGCCGATCAGATGTCCTTCGCCGCGATCGAGAAAAAAATCGCCGAACTCGGCCTGCGCGCCCGCGACGGCAAGCTCAGCATGGCCGAAATGCAGGGCGGTTCCTTCACCATCTCGAACGGCGGCGTCTATGGCTCGCTGATGTCCTCCCCCATCCTCAACCCGCCGCAATCGGGCATTCTGGGGATGCACAAGATCCAGGACCGCCCGGTGGTCGTCGGCGGCCAGATCGTGATCCGCCCGATGATGTATCTCGCGCTTTCCTACGACCACCGCGTGGTCGACGGCAAAGGCGCCGTGACCTTCCTCGTCCGCGTCAAAGAGGCGCTGGAAGACCCGCGCAGGCTGCTGATGGATCTCTGATCCGGGCATGACATCCCCGCTTTACGAATGGGACACCGAAAAGGCGCAACAAAACCTCGCCAAACACGGTGTCCCCTTCGACGCAATCGCGGGGTTTGACTGGATGACAGCGATAGAGGCCGAGGATACGCGCTTTGATTACGGCGAAAAACGCATGCAGGCGCTTGGAAAAATCGGCGAGAGATACCACGTTCTGGTCTATGCTTGGCGCGGCAACCGCATCCGCGTAATATCCTTGCGAAAGGCCAACCAAAGGGAAATCCCATGACCGTCCGCCCCAAACCACCCCCCGAACCGCTTGCGGGATTCGACGAAAACCCGCCCCTCGACGCCACCTTCTTCGCCCGCGCCCGCCCCGCCGCACCGGGAGAAGCCGCCCGCCTGCGCGCCGCACTCGAATGGATCGTTAAGGCGCATGACGCGGGCCGTCGCATGAATCAAGCGATTTCCGAGGCGCGCAAGGTTCTGGCGGGGGCGTAATGACACCAATGGAGCGAACCAATCTCGTATTGGCCCGGATACTCGGAAAAGCCATGGATCACGGTGTGAGCCATTGGTCATTGGAATTTAGCGACCTCGCGTTGGACCATGAATACGCCACTCATTTCTATCCATGTGTAGAGTGGTTGGAAGCTGAAGGTCTCATAAGAGTTGGTGAATATGCGAGAAACATGGGCGGCCTCGCAAACGGATCGGTCGAAAACATCTCTCTAACGTCACTGGGCATGGCCGTATTGGGAACTGAAGTTGAAGTCGCAGGGAAGAAAGAGCCACTGTCGAAAGCCGTGACAGATGTCAGTGAGGGGCATGTAGACTACCACAGGATTGGCGATGCAATCGGTGGGCTAATTGGTGGTGTCATCAAGTCGGTTGGGGGCTGAAATGGCCCCAGAACCCGCCGCCATCGCCCTTCTTGACCTCCCCTCTCCCAACTCGGCTAACCACCTCCCACCCCATGACTTTCCCGCCCCGCCCCGATATGCTCTCCTGACCCGGCCCAGACCCCAACCCAAAAGGCCCTCCCATGCTGTCCAGTGAACTCAACCTCCTCGCGCTTTACGGCCTTCTCGTCTGCCTGACCCTGGTCATGCAGGCCTCGGGGGCGATGGGGCAGCTTGGCATGGGCTACCTCTTGTCCTCCCGCGATGATGGCCTGACCGCGACCGGGATCGCTGGCCGGATCGAGCGTGCGCTCAACAACTCCATCACCGCGCTGGCGCTTTTCGCCCCGGCGATCCTGCTCCTGCACGCCAAATCGGGCTTCAACGACACGACGCTGCTGGCCGCGCAAACCTTCGTGGCGGCCCGCGTGATCTACCTGCCGGCCTATGCGCTGAAAATCACCGGCCTGCGCACCCTCGTCTGGCTGGCGGGCTTCGCCGCCACGGTCTATCTCTACCTTCTGGCCGTGATGATCGCATGACCCCCGAACTCACCGCCCTCACCCTCGCCGCCCTCCTGCAAGCGGTCCAGTACCTGCTTTACGCCATCCCCGCCAACCGTGAACTTGGCCCCGGCTACACCATGTCGGCGCGCGACCGCGAACCAACGCGCCCGCTCTCGGAAAAAACCGCCCGCCTTGGCCGGGCGCTCACCAACCATTTCGAAGGGCTGATCCTGTTTACCATCGCCGTGATCGTGATCACCTTCACCAAGATCACCACCCCCTTCACCGCCGCCTGCGCCTTCGCCTATCTGGGCGCGCGCCTCCTCTACATCCCCGCCTATTACCTTGGCCTCTGCCCGTGGCGCTCGCTGATCTGGGCGGTGGGGTTTCTGGCCACCCTGCTGATGCTGCTGGCGGCGCTGACATGATCATCCTCTCGACACAAATACTCCGGGGTGAATGGCCCGGAACGGGCCAGAGGGGCAGCGCCCCTTTCCCCCACTGGGGCAGCGCCCCTTGCCCCCTCTCATGTCCGACGGTGTATGTACGCTATATGCACGCTATATGTACGCAATACATACCCCGAATCCCGACCGTTTTCCTGAAAGGAGCCACCCATGGCAGACTATGATGTGATCGTGATCGGCGCCGGCCCCGGCGGCTATGTCTGCGCCATCCGCTGCGCGCAACTGGGCCTGAAAACCGCCGTGGTCGAGGGGCGCGAGACTTTGGGCGGCACCTGCCTCAACGTCGGCTGCATCCCGTCAAAGGCGCTTCTGCACGCCACCCACATGCTCCACGAATCCGAGCATAATTTCGCGGCCATGGGGCTGAAGGGCAAATCGCCGTCGGTCGACTGGAAACAGATGCTGGCCTACAAGGATGACGTGATCGCACAAAACACCAAGGGCATCGAATTCCTGTTCAAGAAGAACAAGATAGACTGGTTGAAGGGCTGGGGATCGATCCCCGGTGCGGGCAAGGTCAAGGTGGGCGATGACACCCATTCGGCCAAACATATCGTCATCGCCACCGGGTCCGCCTCATCTTCGCTGCCGGGTGTCGAGGTCGATGAAAAGATCGTCGTCACCTCCACCGGCGCGCTGGAACTGGGCAAGATCCCGAAATCCATGGTGGTGATCGGCGGCGGCGTGATCGGGCTTGAAATGGGCTCGGTCTATGCCCGCCTTGGCGCGGCGGTGACGGTGGTTGAATATCTCGACCGGATCATCCCCGGCAATGACGATGAAATCGCCAGAACCTTTCTGAAACTGCTGAAAAAACAGGGGCTTGACTTCATCCTCGGCGCCGCCGTGCAATCGGTCGAGGCGCTGAAAACCAAGGCCAAGGTCACTTACAAACTGCGCAAGGATGACAGCGAACACCAGCTTGACGCCGATTGCGTCCTCGTCGCCACCGGCCGCAAACCCTTCACCGACGGGCTGGGGCTGGAGGCGCTGGGTGTCGAGATTTCCAAACGCGGGCAGGTGCAAACCGATGCGCATTGGCAGACCTCGGTCAAGGGCGTCTACGCCATCGGCGACTGCATCGACGGCCCGATGCTGGCCCACAAGGCCGAAGATGAAGGCATGGCCATGGCCGAGGTGATCGCGGGCCAGGCCGGGCATGTGAATTACGGCGTCATCCCCGGCGTGATCTATACCCACCCCGAGGTGGCAAGCGTCGGCGAAACCGAAGAAACCCTGAAAGAACAAGGCCGTGCCTACAAGGTCGGCAAGTTCAGCTTCATGGGCAATGGCCGGGCGAAGGCCGTTTTCGCGGGCGACGGTTTCGTGAAGATCCTGGCCGACAAGGAAACCGACCGCATTCTGGGCGCGCATATCATCGGGCCTGCGGCGGGTGATCTGATCCACGAGATCTGCGTGGCGATGGAATTCGGCGCCGCCGCCGAAGACATCGCGCGCACCTGCCACGCCCACCCCACCTATTCCGAAGCGGTGCGCGAGGCGGCGCTGGCCTGCGGCGACGGCGCGATTCACGCCTGACAGCGCGCGGGTTTTGGGCGTGTATTGAGTATTTTTTCGAGAGGACGAGGCAGATTGACGCACCCGGCGCGACAGCGGCCGGGTGGCTGTAAAACGCGCTAACCGCGGCGCTTGCGTTCGGCCTTGCGGCGGGTCTTGTCGGCCTTGGCCTTGCCGCGCGCGGGCATCCGGGGGTTGAACCGGCCCCGCGCGGCCTTTGGCCCCTGCGGCAGATCCTTGCCCTCCACCGCCAGCAATTCCAGCATCAGACCGCCGGTCACCGGCACCGCTTCGGCCAGGCGCACCGTGACCCGCTGGCCGATGCCCAGCACCAGCCCCGTGGTATCGCCCATCAGCGTTTGCGCATTGGCGTCAAAGTGGAAATACTCGCGCCCCAGCGTGCGGATCGGGATCAGCCCGTCGGCCCCGGTATCGGCCAGCCGCACAAACAGGCCAAACCGCGTTACCCCGGAAATTCGCCCGTCAAATTCGCTGCCCACCCGTTCCGACAGATAGGCGGCAAGATAGCGGTCGTTGGTGTCGCGTTCCGCCGCCATAGACCGGCGTTCGGTTTCGGAAATATGCTTGGCGGTTTCTTCCAGCCGCTCCACCTCTTGCGGGGAAAGCCCGTCCTTGCCCCAGCCATGCGCGGTGATCAGCGCCCGGTGCACCACCAGATCGGCATAGCGCCGGATGGGCGAGGTGAAATGCGCATAATTCTGCAAGGCCAGCCCGAAATGACCAAAGTTTTCAGGCGCGTAATAGGCCTGCGTCATGGATCGCAGCGTGGTCATGTTCATCAATTCGTCAAAGGCGGTGCCTTCGGCCTGCGACAGAAGATTGTTCAGATGCCGGGTTTGCAGCACTTGCCCCTTGGCCAGGGTAAAGCCCGACGCCTGCGCCACCTCGCGCAGCGCGTCCAGCTTTTCGGGGCTTGGTTCTTCGTGGACGCGGTAAAGCAGCGGGTGGCGCAGGCGGCGCAATTCTTCGGCGGCGGCAACATTGGCGAGGATCATGAATTCCTCGATCAGGCGATGCGCCTCCAGCCGGTCCTTGAAGGCCACGCCGGTGACGTTGCCGTCGGCATCCAGTTCCACCCGGCGTTCGGGTAGGTCAAGATCCAGCGGCTGACGGTGTTCGCGCGCCGCCGCCGCCACCTTGTAGGCAGCATAAAGCGGGGCGATCACCTGATCCACCAGCGGCGCGGTCTGCGCATCGGGGCGGCCATCGGCGGCGGCCTGCACCTGTTCATAGGTCAGCGCGGCCTGGGATTGCATCAGCCCGCGCGTGAACCGATGGCTGATCACCTTGCCATGCGCATCCAGCCGCAGCCGCACCGCGATACAGGCGCGCGGCACCCCTTCGTGCAGCGAACACAGATCGCCCGACAGCCGATCTGGCAGCATCGGCACCACCCGGTCGGGAAAATAGGTGGAATTGCCCCGGTTCCACGCCTCGCGGTCCAGCGCGGTGCCGGGGCGTACATGATGCGCGACATCGGCGATCAGCACCCACACCACATGCCCGCCGGGGTTCTTGGGATCGTCATCGGCATGGGCATGCACCGCATCGTCGCGGTCACGCGCGTCGGCGGGATCGATGGTGATGATCGGCAGGTGCCGCAGGTCTTCGCGGCTGCCCAGATCGGCGGGCCGCTCTGCCTCGGCTTCGCGCAGAACCTCGGGGGGGAACTGATCGGGGATGCCGTGCTGGTGAATGGCGATCAGCGACACCGCGCGCGGCCCGGACGGATCGCCAAGCCGGGCGATGACCCGCGCCTGCGGCAGGCCCAGACGGTTGCGCGATCCGGCCTGTTCCACCTCGACCAACTCGCCGTCGCGGGCGTTCTGGGTGGCCCCGGCCGCCACGCGCCATTCCTTGTCGGCGCCCTTGTCGATGGGCAGGATGCGCCCGCCTTCGGTTTCAGCCCGGAAAATGCCAAGGATGCGGCGCGGGGTGACACCGATCTTGCGGATCAGGCGCGCCTCATAATCCGGGCCGCCGGGGGTTGCGCCCTCGACATCGTGCAGGCGGGCAAGGATGCGGTCGCCTTCGCCCAGCGCCGGGTCGGACTTGCGCGCGACGAACAGCACCCGTGGTTCGCGCCCCTCGCCGCGCCATTCCAGCGGGCGGGCAAAGAGATCGCCGGCCGCATCGGGGGCCAGCACCTCCAGCACCGAAACGGGCGGCAGGCGTTCGGGATCGCGATAGGTCTTGCGGCGCTTTTCCAGATCGCCCGCATCCTCCATCTCGCGCAGCACGCGCTTGAGGTCGATGCGCGCGGCCCCCTTGATGCCGAAGGCGCGGGCGATGTCGCGCTTGGCGGTCAGGGTGGGGTTTTCGGCGATCCAGGCAAGGATTTCGGGTTTGGAGGGTATATCGGTCATGCCGCTGATCTAGCACGGGGCGGGCGTGGCGTCATCGGGGAAATCGGGGGGGAAATCGGGGGGGCTGGTGCCTTGCCCTGCGCGCCGATGCGTCTTACCGTTCAGAACCATGACAACCGCGCTTTATTCACATCCCGACTGCCTGAACCACGTCAACCCCGCTCGCCACCCCGAACGGGTGGACCGGCTGCGCGCCATCATGGCAGCACTTGAGGCGCCGGAATTCGCGGCGCTCGAGCGGCGCGAAGCCCCGCTGGCCGATCTGGCCGAGGTGCTGCGATGCCACCCGCAGCGCCATATCGACACGATTCGCGCCGCGCTGCCCGAAACGGGGCAGGTGGCGCTGGATGGCGATACCTTCGTGTCGGCGGGATCGCTGACGGCGGCGCTGCGCGCGGTGGGGGCGATGACGGCGGCGGTGGATGCTGTGATGGCGGACGAGGTGGCCAACGCCTTTTGTGCAATTCGCCCGCCGGGCCACCACGCCGAAACCGAAACGCCGATGGGGTTTTGCCTGTTTGGCACCGTGGCGATTGCCGCCAAACGCGCCCTTGATCATCACGGGCTGAACCGCGTGGCGATCATGGATTTCGACGTGCATCATGGCAACGGCACCCAGGATCTTTTGTGGAACGAACCGCGTGTGCTGTTCGCGTCGACCCATCAGATGCCGCTTTATCCGGGGTCTGGCGCCGCGACCGAGGTGGGCGCCACCGGCAATATCCTGAACTGCCCGCTGCCCCCCGGCACCGATGGCGCGGGGTTTCGGCGGGTGATGGACCGCGACATCCTGCCCGCCCTTGATGCGTTTTCGCCGGAACTTGTACTGATCTCGGCGGGGTTCGATGCCCACCGCGCCGATCCGCTGGCCAATCTGGCGTTCGAGGCCGCTGATTTCGCCTGGGCCACGGAACGGCTGTGCGACATCGCGGCACTTCACGCCGGGGGGCGCGTGGTCTCGACACTTGAGGGCGGATATGATCTTGCGGCGCTGGCCGAAAGCACGGCCGCGCATGTGGCGATATTGATGGAGCAGGGCGGATGACCGAACAGCCGGTAACGGATATGAGCTTTGAACAGGCGATGGCCGAACTTGAATCGGTGGTCGGGCGGCTGGAACGCGGCGATGTGCCGCTGGAAGAATCGATCAGCCTTTACGAACGTGGTGCGGCGCTGCGCGCCCATTGCGCGGCGCGGCTGAAAGCCGCCGAGGAACGGGTGGAACAGATCACATTGGGCGAGGATGGCAAGGCCACGGGCACGACCCCGGCCAAGGATCTGTGATGCCGCAGGCCACGCCGTTCGGCGCGGCGCTTGACGCCGCCGCGCGGCAAGTGGCGGCCTGTCTGAACGACGCCCTTGCGCCGATGGCCGATGAACCCGTGGTGGCGGCCATGCGCTATGCGGTGCAGGGCGGCAAGCGTCTGCGCGGCTTTCTGGTGATCGAGGGCGCGCGCCTGCACGGGATCGGCCCCGATGTGTCGGTTCACGCCGCCGCCGCCATCGAGGCGCTGCATGCCTATTCCCTGATCCATGACGACCTGCCCGCCATGGATGACGACGCGCTGCGCCGAGGGCAGCCGACCGTGCATGTGAAATGGGATGAGGCGACGGCGATTCTGGCGGGCGACGCGCTGCATGCGCTGACGTTCGAGCTGCTGGCGCGCCCCGCGCTTGGCCCGGCCGACCGGCGGATTGCGCTGGTGGCGGGGCTTGCGCATGCGGCGGGGGCATCGGGCATGGTGTTGGGGCAGGCGCGCGACATTGCCGCCGAAACCGCGCCCTGCCCGCTGACGCTGGATCAGATCACCGCCTTGCAGGCGGGCAAGACCGGCGCCCTGATCGAGTGGTCGGGGACGGCGGGCGCGGTGCTGGCCGGGGCCGATCCTGCCCCCCTGCGGGCCTATGCGCGCGCGCTGGGCCTTGCCTTTCAGATCGCCGATGACATTCTGGACGTGGCGGGCGATGCCGCCAAACTGGGCAAGGCGGTGGGCAAGGACGCGGGCGCGGGCAAGGCCACCTTCGTGTCATTGCTGGGTCTGGAAGGCGCAAAGGCGCGCGCCGCAGAACTGGTTGCCGAAGCCGGGGCGGCACTGGCCCCTTACGGCACATCCGCCGAAACCTTGCGGCAGGCCGCGCAGTTCGTTATTGCCCGCGAGATGTAACCGGGCCTTGCCGCCCGAAAGGTGCCCAGATGACCGACCGCCCCGCCACACCGCTGCTAGACCGGGTGCACACACCCGCCGACCTCAAGCATCTGTCGGATGGGGACTTGCGACGTCTGGCGCAGGAACTGCGGGCGGAAACCATTTCGGCGGTGTCTGTGACCGGCGGCCACCTTGGCGCGGGGCTGGGGGTGGTGGAACTGACCGTGGCGCTGCATGCGGTCTTTGACGCGCCGCGCGACAAGATCATCTGGGATGTCAGCCACCAATGCTATCCGCACAAGATCCTGACCGGGCGGCGCGACCGTATCCGCACCCTGCGGCAGGAAGGCGGGTTGTCGGGGTTCACCAAACGATCCGAAAGCCCCTATGACCCGTTCGGCGCGGCGCATTCGTCAACCTCTATCTCGGCCGCGCTCGGCTTTGCCGCCGCGCGCGATCTGGGCGGCGATCCGGGCGATGCGATCGCGGTGATCGGCGACGGCGCGCTGTCGGCCGGCATGGCCTATGAGGCGATGAACAACGCGGGCCACCTGAAGAAACGCCTGATCGTGATCCTTAATGACAACGAGATGTCGATCGCCCCGCCCGTGGGCGCGATGTCGGCCTATCTTACCCGGCTTTACGCGGGCGCGCCGTTTCAGGAACTCAAAGCCGCCGCCAAGGGCGCGATTTCGCTGCTGCCGACACCGTTTCAGGATGGCGCCAAGCGCGCGCGCGATCTGTTCAAACAGATGACCGTGGGCGGCACGTTGTTCGAGGAGTTGGGCTTTTCCTATATCGGCCCGGTGGATGGCCACGATCTGGACCAGTTGCTGCCGCTTCTGCGCACCGTCAAGGCGCGCGCGCATGGGCCGGTGCTGATCCACGCGATCACCAAGAAGGGCAAGGGCTATGCCCCCGCCGAAGAGGCGCGCGACGGCGGCCATGCCACGGCGAAATTCGATGTGCTGACCGGCGAGCAGAAAAAGGCGCCGTCTAACGCGCCCTCTTACACGCGGGTATTCGCGCAAAGCCTTGTGCAGGAGGCCGCGCATGACCCCAGGATCGTGGCAATCACCGCCGCGATGCCCGACGGCACCGGGCTGAACCTGTTTGCCGAACGCTTTCCCGCGCGCTGTTTCGATGTGGGCATCGCCGAACAGCACGCCGTGACCTTTTCCGCAGGGCTGGCGGCGGGCGGGATGAAACCCTTCTGCGCGCTTTACTCCACCTTCCTGCAACGCGGTTATGACCAGGTGGTGCATGACGTGGCGATCCAGCGCCTGCCTGTGCGTTTCGCCATTGATCGCGCCGGGCTGGTGGGGGCCGATGGTGCCACCCACGCGGGATCGTTCGACGTGGCGTTTCTGGCCAACCTGCCCGGTTTCACCGTGATGGCCGCCGCGGATGAGGCGGAACTGGTTCACATGGTCGCCACGGCCGCCGCGCATGACGAAGGGCCCATCGCGTTTCGCTTTCCGCGCGGCGAAGGCGTGGGGGTTGACCTGCCCGAACGCGGCCGCCCGCTGGAAATCGGCAAGGGCCGGATCATTGCCGAGGGCGGGCGCGTGGCGCTGCTATCCTTCGGCACCCGCCTGGCAGAGGTGTCGCGCGCCGCCGAGGCGCTGACCGCGCGCGGCATCGCCACCACCGTGGCCGACGCGCGCTTTGCCAAACCGCTTGACCGCGACCTGATCCTGAACCTCGCCCGCAACCACGAGGCGCTGATCACCGTCGAGGAGGGCGCCATCGGCGGCTTTGGCAGCCATGTCGCCCATCTGCTGGCCGAGGCCGGGGTGTTCGACACCGGGCTGAAATACCGATCCATGGTGCTGCCCGATATCTTTATCGATCAGGCCAGCATGGAGCGGATGTATGCGGTGGCCGCCATGAACGCCGCCGATATCGAGGCAAAGGTGCTGGCCACCCTGAACATCGGCCAGATTGCCGAACGGCGCGCCTGACGCGGGCGCGCCCCGCCTTCAGGCATCCAGATTGGCGACGTTCAGCGCATTATCCTGAATAAAGGCACGGCGGGGTTCAACGACATCCCCCATCAGCTTGGTGAAAATGTCATCCGCTTCGGCCAGATCGTCGATTTTCACCTGAAGCAGGGTCCGCGCCTCTGGGTCAAGGGTGGTTTCCCAAAGCTGGCCGGGGTTCATTTCCCCCAGCCCCTTGTAGCGTTGCAGCGACAGGCCCTTTTCGCCCTCTGCCAGAATGGCATCAAGCAATTCCACCGGCCCGTGGATCAGTTGATCGCGGTCCTTGCGCACCAGACGCGCGGGGGTTGTGTAGACCTCTTGCAGGGTCTCGGTATGGCTGGCCAGCCGCCGCGCCTCGCCCGACCGCAGCACCGCGCCGTCAAGGCGCCGCACCTCTTCAACCCCGCGCAAGAGGCGGGTGAACCGCAGCCCGTGGTCTTGGGTCGGGCGGCCCTGCCAGCCCTTTTCATATTCCAGCGCGATCAGATCCAGCCGCGCCGCAACCGTATCGGCCACGCCCTGCGCATCGGCATCCAGCCGCCCGGCCAGCAACGCGCCCGCAATCGCCATCTGTTCCAGAATGTGCTGCGGGTAATGGGTTGGGAAAGCCTGTAGGTGCCGCCGCACCACCCGCGCCTCTTCCACCACGCGGGCCAGATCGGGGCCGGCGATTTCCTCGCCGGTGCCAAGGCGCAGCATCGCCCCTTCGACCCCCTGCGCGATCAGATAGTTTTCCAGCGCCGCCTGATCCTTGAGGTAGACCTCCGACTTGCCGCGCGCGACCTTGTAAAGCGGCGGCTGCGCGATATAAAGAAACCCGCCTTCGATCACCTGCGGCATCTGCCGGAAGAAGAAGGTCAGCAGCAGCGTGCGGATATGCGCCCCATCCACATCGGCATCGGTCATGATGACGATCTTGTGGTAGCGCAGCTTGGATA
>JACIYW010000054.1 GCA_014359745.1 Paracoccaceae bacterium
CAATGAATGCGCACCCTACGGGCTATCGTGTAGGGCGCGCATTCATTGCGCACCCCCAGACGCGGTCAGCCGCGTTCTTCGATGATCTGCACCAGATGCGGGATCTTGTTGACCATGCCACGGATGCTGGGCGTGTCTTCAAGTTCGCGGGTCTTGTGCATCTTGTTCAGCCCCAGGCCGATCAGCGTGCGACGCTGAACGTCGGGGCGGCGGATCGGCGAACCGACCTGTTTGACAACGATGGTTTTTGCCATTTCCCGCGCTCCTTACGCTTCGACCGCTTCGACAGCGGCCTCGGTTTCCGGCTTGCGCAGGATATCGGCAACTTTCTTGCCGCGACGCTGTGCAACCTGACGCGGGCTGGCCGACAGGCGCAGCGCATCCATCGTGGCCCGGATCATGTTATAGGGGTTCTGGCTGCCGATGGATTTTGCCACCACATCCTGAAGCCCCAGCATCTCGAACACGGCGCGCATCGGGCCGCCCGCGATGATCCCGGTCCCGGCGCTGCAGGTCCGCATCACCACCTTGCCCGCACCGTGACGCCCTTCGATATCGTGGTGCAGCGTGCGCCCTTCGCGCAGCGGCACCCGGATCATCTGGCGCTTGGCCTGTTCGGTGGCCTTGCGGATCGCCTCGGGCACTTCCTTGGCCTTGCCCTTGCCAAATCCCACCCGGCCGCGCTGGTCACCGACCACCACGAGCGCGGCAAAGCCAAAGCGTTTGCCGCCCTTCACGGTTTTCGACACGCGGTTGATCGCTACCAGACGATCGGCGAATTCCGGGGTCTCATCGCGGTTGCCGCGATTGTCCCGACGGTTGTCTTCTCTTGCCATTATCGTCCCCTCAGAACTTCAGCCCGCCTTCACGGGCGGCTTCGGCAAGTGCCTTGACCTTCCCGTGAAAGAGGAACCCGCCACGATCGAAATAACACGTTTCGACCCCGGCCTGTTTCGCCCGTTCGGCAATTGCCGCACCGACCTTTGCAGCCGCCTCGACGTTGTTCTTGCCGACCACACCCAGCGCCGCCTCAAGCGAGGAGGCAGAGGCGAGTGTGACGCCCTTCACATCGTCGATCAGCTGTACGCTGATGTTCTTGTTGGAACGGTGAACCGAAAGGCGCAGGCGCCCGTCAGCCATTTTCCGCAATTTGTTCCGAACGCGCAGGCGGCGTTTGAGGAACAGATCTCTTTTACTGTTTGCCATCTGTCGCGCCCTTACTTCTTCTTGCCTTCCTTGCGGAAGATGAACTCGCCCTTATAGCGGATGCCTTTGCCCTTGTAGGGTTCCGGCGCACGCCATTCGCGAATATTCGCGGCCACCTGACCAACAAGCTGCTGATCGATGCCTTCCACAGTGATTTCGGTTTGCTTGGGCGAGGTGATGGTGACGCCGGCCGGAACCGCGAAGTTCACTTCGTGGCTATAACCAAGCGACAATTTCAGCACATTGCCCTGCATCGCGGCGCGGTAACCCACCCCGCTCAACTCCAGCTCTTTCTTGAAACCGTCGCTGACGCCGGTCACAAGATTGGCCACCATCGACCGGCTCAGACCCCATTGCTGACGCGCCCGTTTGGACATGCCGCGCGGTTTTACCGTGATGACGTTGCCATCGACGGTGATCGTCACATCGTCGGTCGCGGTGAAGCTGCGGGTGCCTTTCGGCCCCTTCACCTCGATCTTCTGCCCCGAGACAGAGGCCGAAACCCCCGAGGGCAGCTCGACCGGTTTTTTCCCAATACGAGACATTACACCCTCCTCAGAATACGGTGCAGAGCACTTCGCCGCCGATATTGGCGTTGCGTGCTGCTGCATCCGACATCACGCCACGCGGCGTCGAGACAATTGAAACACCCAGACCGTTGCGCACGCTCGGGATATCCTTGACACCCGCATAGACGCGGCGACCGGGGGTCGAGACCCGCTTGATCGTCCGGATCACCGGAATGCCATCGAAATACTTCAGGCTTATCTCCAGCTCCGGGTGCCCGGCGGCAGAGGTCGCCTTTTCATAGCCGCGGATGTAGCCTTCTTCGGCCAGCACATCCAGAACCCAGGCCCGCAGTTTCGACGCAGGCGTGCGCACCGTGGATTTGCCGCGCAATTGTGCGTTGCGTATCCGGGTCAGCATATCGCCGAGAGGATCGTTCATCGACATCTGATGCTCTCCTTACCAGCTCGACTTGACCATGCCGGGGATCTGGCCGAACGAGGCCAGATCACGCAGCATGATGCGCGACAGTTTCAGCTTGCGATAATACGCATGCGGGCGGCCCGTCAGTTGGCAGCGGTTGTGCAGCCGGGTCGCGGATGAATTGCGGGGCAGTTCGGCCAGTTTCAGACGCGCCTTGAAACGCTCTTCCATCGGCAGTTCCATGTTGTTGGCGATTTCCTTCAGGGCGGCGCGGCGGGCAGCGTACTGCTTGACCAGCTTCTCGCGCTTGACCTGACGTTCGACCATCGACTTCTTAGCCATATCTCGTTCCTTCCGCGATCAGCTGGTGAAAGGCATGTTGAATTGCTTCAACAGCGCCTTCGCTTCCGCGTCGGTTTTCGCGGTGGTGCAAATGATGATGTCCATCCCCCAGACTTCGTCGACCTTGTCGAAGTTGATCTCGGGGAACACGATGTGTTCCTTCAGGCCCATGGCATAGTTGCCGCGCCCGTCGAACGACGTGCCCTTGACACCGCGAAAGTCACGCACCCGCGGCAGCGCCACGGTGATCAGACGATCCAGGAATTCATACATCCGGTCGCCGCGCAGCGTGACCTTGGTGCCCAGCGGCATTTCTTCGCGCACCCGGAACCCGGCGATGGAATTCTTGGCCTTGGTGATCACGGCCTTCTGACCGGCAATCGCCGACAGATCTTCCTGCGCCGATTTCACCTTCTTGGTGTCCTTGACGGCCTCGCCGATGCCCATGTTCAGCACGATCTTGTCAAGCCGGGGCAACTGCATTTCGTTCTTGTAGCCGAATTCGGCCATCAGCGCCGGTTTGACCACATCACGGTAATGGGTACGCAGGCGGGCGGTATAGGTTGCAGCGTCAAGCATCAGATCGCCTCCCCGGTTGATTTGGCAAAGCGCACCTTGCTGCCGTCTTCCTCGAACCGGAACCCGACGCGGGTGGCCTTGCCGTTGCCGTCCACGATGGCAAGGTTTGACAGATCGATCGGCATGGCTTTCGCGATGCGGCCGCCCTGGCTGGTCTGGCTTTGCCTGGTGTGGCGGATCGCCATGTTGATGCCTTCAACAACGGCCTTGCCGTCCTTGGGGGCCACCGACACGATCTCACCCTGCTTGCCCTTGTCCTTGCCGGACAGCACGACGACCTTGTCGCCCTTTTTCAGTTTGGCGGCCATCAGAGCACCTCCGGCGCAAGGCTGATGATTTTCATGAAGTTCTTGGCACGCAATTCGCGCACGACCGGCCCGAAGATACGGGTGCCCACCGGCTCCCCCGCGTTGTTCAGGATGACGGCGGCGTTGCGGTCAAAACGGATGGCGGTGCCATCGGCACGGCGCACTTCCTTGGCGGTGCGCACGACGACGGCCTTGCGCACATCGCCTTTCTTCACACGGCCGCGCGGAATGGCCTCTTTGACCGACACCACGATGATGTCGCCCACAGAGGCATAGCGGCGGTGCGAACCGCCAAGAACCTTGATGCACTGAACCCGGCGAGCGCCAGAGTTGTCAGCCACATCCAGATTCGTCTGCATCTGGATCATTTGGTTTCTCCCGACCTTTGGGAACCTGTCCCAGGGTTTCGATAAGACCGAAAGGGGGGCGGCTTACGCCGTCACCACCTCCCAGCGTTTGGTCTTGGAACGCGGTGCGCATTCCTGAATGCGCACGATGTCACCAGTCTTGAACTGGTTCGTTTCGTCATGCGCGCGATACTTCTTCGATTTCCGAATGGTCTTTTTCAACACGGGATGCGTGAAACGACGTTCGACGCTGACGGTGACCGTCTGTTCGTTCTTGTCGCTCGTCACCGTGCCTTGCAGGATACGTTTGGGCATGGTGCCGCTCCTTACTGCGCGGCCGCTTGCGCGGCCTTTTCATTCAGCACGGTTTTCACCCGTGCCACATCCCGGCGAACATTGCGCATCCGCGCGGTGTTCTCGATCTGCGATGTCGCCTGCTGAAAGCGCAGGTTGAACGCCTCTTTCTTGAGCGCGACAAGCTGATCCTTCAGCTCATCGGGCGTCTTGGCGCGTAGTTCATCGGCGTTCATCCGCCTGTTCCTTTCCTCAAAACACCAGAAAGCCCCGAAATCGGGTCACCTTTCACCTGGTGGGTCAATGCTGAACAGCGAATCCCCGACACCGGGAATCCGCTGAATGCGTCCCTATAATTTAGGGCGCCGGGAAGGGCAAGGCATAGTTTGGGAAATCAGGGGCGCAAGCCCGATCGGCCGTCCAACCGCGCGCCAATACAACCGCACGCAGGCGCGATGCATCCCCAAACGCAAACAGGCGGGGATGACCCCCGCCTGTTTGCCATTTACCAAGGTCCGGGGCTTGCCCGCCCCTTACCAGTCTTCGCGGACGACGACGCGGGTCTTGATCGGCAGCTTCATCGCCGCCAGACGCAGGGCCTCGCGGGCCGTTGCCTCGTTCACGCCGTCAATCTCGAACATGATCCGGCCCGGTTTCACCCGGCAGGCCCAGAAATCTACCGAACCCTTACCCTTACCCATCCGCACTTCGGTGGGTTTGGAGGTGACGGGCACATCCGGGAACACCCGGATCCAGACCCGGCCCTGACGTTTCATCTGCCGGGTCATCGCGCGGCGTGCCGCCTCGATCTGACGCGCGGTGATGCGTTCGGGTTCCACGGCTTTCAGCCCATAGGTGCCGAAGTTGAGATCGAAACCACCCTTCGCCTCGCCATGGATGCGGCCTTTGAAGGTCTTGCGGAATCGCGTGCGCTTTGGTTGCAGCATCGTATTGCTCCTTCAGACGGATCAGCGACCGCGTTGGGGACGAGAGGCCCCGCCGCTGTTCTGAATTTCCTGATGACGACGGTCATGGGCCTGCGGATCGTGTTCCATGATCTCGCCCTTGAAGATCCAGACCTTGACGCCGATGATCCCATAGGCGGTTTTCGCCTCGGCGACCGCGTAATCGATATCGGCGCGCAGGGTATGCAGCGGCACACGGCCCTCGCGGTACCATTCGACGCGGGCAATCTCGGCCCCGCCAAGACGGCCGCCAACGTTCACCCGGATGCCAAGCGCGCCCATGCGCATGGTGTTCTGCACCGACCGCTTCATCGCGCGACGGAACGACACGCGCCGTTCCATCTGCTGGGCGATGCTTTCGGCCACAAGCTGTGCGTCCAGTTCCGGCTTGCGCACCTCGACGATGTTGAGGTGCAGTTCGGACTTGGTGAAATTCGCCAGCTTCTTGCGCAGGGTTTCGATATCGGCGCCCTTCTTGCCGATGATGACGCCGGGACGCGCGGTGTGGATCGTCACGCGACACTTCTTGTGCGGGCGTTCGATGATCACCTTGCTGATGCCGGCCTGCTTGCATTCCTCGTGCACGAAGGCGCGCATCTTGAGGTCTTCAAGCAACAGGTTGCCGTAATCCTTCGATTCCGCGAACCAGCGGCTGTCCCAGGTCCGGTTGACCTGAAGGCGCATGCCGATCGGATTGACCTTCTGACCCATTACGCTTGCTCCCCGCCTGCGGCCACTTCGACCTGGCGCAGTTTGATGGTAAGTTCCGAAAACGGCTTGATGATCTTGCCGAACCGGCCACGGGCGCGCGGATGGCCGCGCTTCATGATCAGGTTCTTGCCGACATAGGCCTCGGCCACCACCAGGTCATCCACGTCAAGGCCGTGGTTGTTTTCGGCATTCGCAATCGCCGATTGCAGACATTTCTTGACGTCGCCAGCGATGCGCTTTTTCGAAAACGTCAGATCGGTCAGCGCCTTTTCCACTTTCTTGCCACGGATCAGTTGCGCGACAAGATTAAGCTTCTGCGGCGAGGTGCGAAGCATCTTTGCCTTGGCAAAGGCCTCGTTCTCGGCCACGCGGCGCGGGTTCTTTTCCTTGCCCATGGCTTACTTCCTCTTCGCTTTCTTGTCGGCGGCGTGCCCGTAATAGGTGCGCGTCGGCGAATATTCACCGAACTTCTGGCCGATCATGTCTTCCGATACGTTCACCGTCACATGTTTCTTGCCGTTGTAGACCCCAAAGGTAAGCCCCACGAACTGCGGCAGGATGGTAGAGCGGCGCGACCAGATCTTGATCACTTCATTACGCCCGGATTCGCGCGACTTTTCTGCCTTCTTAAGCACATAGGCGTCGACGAACGGGCCTTTCCATACTGAACGTCCCATAGTTACCGGCCCTTCTTGCGTGCGTGACGGGTACGGATGATATATTTATCCGTCGCCTTGTTGGACCGGGTTTTCTTGCCCTTGGTGTCCTTGCCCCAGGGCGTGACCGGCGTGCGGCCGCCCGAGGTCCGGCCTTCACCACCACCATGCGGGTGATCGATCGGGTTCATCGCGACACCGCGCACCGAGGGGCGAATGCCCTTGTGGCGGTTGCGCCCGGCCTTGCCCAGGTTCTGGTTCGAATTGTCGGGGTTCGACACCGCGCCAATCGTCGCCATGCATTCCTGACGGACCATGCGCAATTCGCCCGACGACAGCCGGATCTGCGCATAGCCGCCGTCGCGGCCGACAAACTGTGCATAGGTGCCCGCCGCGCGCGCAATCTGCCCGCCCTTGCCGGCCTTCAGTTCGACGTTGTGCACGATGGTGCCCAGCGGGATGCCCGAAAACGGCATCGCATTGCCCGGCTTCACATCGGTCTTGGACCCGGCCACAACCTGATCGCCCACCGCCAAACGCTGCGGCGCCAGGATATAGGCCTGTTCCCCGTCACCATATTTGATCAGCGCGATAAACGCGGTACGGTTGGGATCGTATTCGATCCGTTCCACCGTTGCGGGCATATCAAACTTGCTGCGTTTGAAATCCACGATCCGGTAAAGACGCTTCGCCCCGCCACCGCGTCGGCGCATCGTGATCCGTCCGGTGTTGTTCCGTCCGCCGTGCTTGTGCAAACCCTCGGTGAGGGCTTTTACAGGGCGACCTTTCCAAAGCTCCGAACGGTCGATCAGCACCAGCCCGCGCTGGCCTGGCGTCGTCGGCTTGTACGACTTGAGTGCCATGCTTTCTGTCTTCCGTCAGCTATGGGCCAAAAGGCCCGGTTCAAATTGCAAGCGGCCCCGAATGCCGGGGCCGCCCGAATCGATGCCTTCTATCAAAGCCCCGTAGAGACGTCGATAGTGTTCCCCGCCTCCAGGGTGACATAGGCCTTTTTCACATCCTTGCGGCGGCCAAGCTGGCCGCGAAAGCGCTTCTGCTTGCCCTTGGTGATGGTGGTGTTGACCGCCTTCACCTTGACGCCAAACAGGCTTTCAACCGCTTCCTTGATCTGCGGCTTGTTCGCATCGATCGCCACCTCGAACACCACACCGCCGGCTTCCGACGTCATGGTGGCCTTTTCGGTGATGACCGGCTTGCGGATCACGTCGTAATGTTCTGCCTTCACGCTCATTTCAACCGCGCCTCCAGCGCTTCGACACCCGCGCGCGTGATCACCAGCGTGTCACGCTTGAGGATGTCATAGACATTGGCACCGATCGAGGGCAGCACGTCGATGCCTTCGATATTGCGTGCTGAACGCGCGAAGTTATCGTTCACTTCGGCACCATCGATGATCAGAACGCGCTTCCAGCCCAGGTTCTTGGCGGCCTTGGCAAGGATCGCGGTCTTGGCCTCGGGCATGTCCACGTTGTCCATCACCACCAGCGACCCGCTTGCCGCCTTGGCCGACAGCGCGTGCCGCAGGCCAAGCGCACGGAACTTCTTGGTCAGCTCATGCGCGTGGCTGCGCGGTGTCGGGCCCTTGTAGACCCCACCGTGACGGAAGATCGGCGCGTTCTTGTCACCGTGGCGGGCGCCGCCGGTGCCCTTCTGGCGATAGATCTTCTTGGTGGAATAGCTGGTTTCCGACCGGCCCTTGACCTTGTGCGTTCCGGCCTGGTTGCGCGCCTGCTGCCACCGCACGACGCGGTGCAGGATATCGGCACGCGGTTCCAGCCCGAAGATCGCATCGTCAAGATCGATCTCGCCCGCCTTGGCGGCGTCAAGCTTGATGACGTCAGCTTTCATTGGTCTCGCCTCCTTCCGGGGCGGCATCACCCTTGGGCGCTGCCGCTGCTTCAGCCTCGGCTGCCTCGATGGCGGCCTGTTCCTCGGCAAGGGCGGCCTGACGGGCGGCTTCCTCTTCGGCGGCGGCCGCGGCTGCGGCAGCCTCGGCGGCACGCTTGGCCTCTTCGGCGGCGGACCGCAGCGCGGCGGGCAGGATCACATTGTCAGGAACCGGCTTTTTCACCGCGTCCTTGATCGTCACCCAGCCACCTTTCGATCCCGGAACCGCGCCCTTGACCATGATCAGGCCACGGTCGGCATCGGTGCGCACCACTTGCAGGTTCTGCGTGGTAACGCGCGCGGCCCCCATGTGGCCGGCCATCTTCTTGCCCTTGAACACCTTGCCCGGATCCTGGCACTGCCCGGTGGACCCGTGCGAGCGGTGGCTGACCGACACACCGTGGCTGGCCCGCAGACCGCCAAAGTTGTGGCGCTTCATCGCACCCTGAAACCCCTTGCCGATAGAGGTGCCCGCGATATCCACGAACTGCCCGGCAAAGTAATGGTCGGCGGTGATTTCCTCGCCCACGCCGATCAGATTGTCGGCGCTGACGCGGAATTCCGCCATCTTGCGTTTCGGGGCGACATTGGCCGCCGCGAAATGGCCGCGCATCGGCGCGGAGACCCGCTTGGCCTTGGCCGTGCCCGCGCCAAGCTGAACGGCCGAATAGCCGTCACGCTCGGCGGTGCGCTGCGCCACCACCTGCAGGTTGTCCAGATGAAGCACGGTCACCGGCACTTGCCGACCGTCTTCCAGGAACAGCCGGGTCATGCCCAGCTTTTTTGCGATCACTCCAGAGCGCATGGTCATGCCCCCTTAAACCTTGATCTCGACGTCAACACCGGCAGCGAGGTCGAGCTTCATCAGCGCGTCCACGGTTTGCGGCGTCGGGTCAACAATATCGAGAAGCCGCTTGTGCGTGCGGATTTCCCATTGGTCGCGCGACTTCTTGTCGATGTGCGGACCGCGAAGAACGGTGAATTTTTCGATCTTGTTCGGCAACGGGATCGGCCCGCGCACCTGCGCACCGGTGCGCTTGGCCGTGTTGACGATTTCCAGCGTGCTGGCATCCAGCACGCGGTAATCGAAGGCCTTGAGCCGGATACGAATAGTCTGGCTTTGCATTTTATTACCCTCGGGAAGGGCGGGTGGGGGTGGCCCAACCGGCCTGCGTGGTTACGCGATGATCTTTGGCTTGCCGGGGTCGTCGTTCAACGTCCCCGGCACTATTGCAATCGCTTACGCGATGATTTTCGACACGACGCCGGCGCCGACGGTGCGGCCGCCTTCGCGGATGGCGAAGCGCAGCTTCTCTTCCATGGCGATCGGCGCGATCAGTTCGACCTCGAACTTCAGGTTGTCGCCCGGCATCACCATTTCCGTGCCCTCGGGCAGCATCACCGTTCCGGTCACATCCGTGGTGCGGAAATAGAACTGCGGGCGGTAGTTCGCGAAGAACGGCGTGTGGCGGCCGCCTTCTTCCTTGGTCAGGATATAGGCCTCGGCCTCGAACTTGGTGTGCGGTTTCACCGAACCGGGCTTGCACAGAACCTGCCCGCGTTCCACACCCTCGCGGTCGATCCCGCGCAGCAGCAGGCCAACGTTGTCGCCCGCCTCGCCCTGATCCAGAAGCTTGCGGAACATCTCCACCCCGGTGCACACGGTCTTCTTGTTCGGACGGATGCCGACGATCTCCATCTCTTCGCCAACCTTGATCACGCCGCGCTCGATGCGCCCCGTGGCCACCGTGCCGCGACCCGAGATCGAGAACACATCCTCGACCGGCATCAGGAACGGCTGATCCACCGCGCGCGTGGGCGTCGGGATATAGGCGTCAACCGCCGCCAGAAGTTCGCGGATCGAATTCTCGCCGATCTCGGGGTCACGGCCTTCCAGCGCCGCCAGCGCCGAGCCCTTGATGATCGGAATGTCATCGCCCGGATAGTCATAGGAGGTCAGCAGTTCGCGCACCTCCATTTCCACCAGTTCCAGCAGTTCCTCGTCATCGACCTGATCGACCTTGTTCAGGTAGACCACCATGTAGGGAATGCCGACCTGACGGCCCAGCAGGATATGTTCGCGCGTTTGCGGCATCGGGCCGTCGGCCGCGTTCACCACCAAGATCGCGCCGTCCATCTGCGCGGCGCCGGTGATCATGTTCTTCACATAGTCGGCGTGGCCGGGGCAATCGACGTGCGCATAGTGACGCGCCTCGGTCTCGTATTCCACATGCGCCGTCGAGATCGTGATCCCGCGCGCCTTTTCTTCGGGCGCCGCGTCGATCATGTCATAGGCCTTGAAATCGCCGAAATACTTGGTGATCGCCGCCGTCAGCGTCGTCTTGCCGTGGTCAACATGGCCAATCGTGCCGATGTTCACATGCGGTTTGTTACGTTCAAATTTTGCCTTTGCCATTGTGGCCTCCTGTTCAGTGGTGGTGCGCTGAGGCGCACCCTACGGGTTGGTAGGGTGGGCGGATCGCCCACCACTTCATGCGAATTTCTTCTGAATCTCGTCAGAGATGTTTTGCGGCACGGGTTCGTAGTGGTCGAACTGCATCGTGAAGTTGGCGCGGCCCGAAGACATGGAGCGCAACGTGTTGATATAGCCGAACATATTGGCCAGCGGCACGAAGCAGTTGATCGCCACGGCATTGCCGCGCGCCTCTTGCCCGGTGATCTGGCCCCGACGCGAGGTCAGATCGCCGATGATCGATCCGGTATAATCCTCGGGCGTGACCACCTCGACCTTCATGATCGGTTCCAGAAGCTTGGCCCCGGCCTTTTTCAGCCCTTCCCGCATCGCGGCGCGCGCCGCGATTTCAAAGGCCAGCACCGACGAGTCGACATCGTGGTAGGCCCCGTCAACCAGCGCCACCTTGAAGTCGATCACCGGGAAACCGGCCAGCGGGCCGGAATCCATCACCGACTTGATGCCCTTTTCGACACCCGGAATGTATTCCTTGGGCACCGAACCGCCGACGACCTTGGATTCAAAGCTGAACCCCTCGCCCGGTTCGGTCGGGGTGATTTGCAGCTTGATGCGGGCAAACTGGCCCGAACCGCCGGTCTGTTTCTTGTGGGTATAGTCGATTTCCGCCGCGCGGCTGATGGTTTCGCGGTACGCCACCTGCGGCGCACCGATATTCGCCTCGACCTTGAATTCCCGCTTCAGGCGATCCACCAGGATGTCGAGGTGAAGTTCGCCCATGCCCTTCATGATGGTCTGGCCCGATTCGATATCGGTTTCCACCCGGAACGACGGATCTTCGGCGGCCAGACGCGCCAGACCCTGGCTCATCTTTTCCTGGTCGGCCTTGGTTTTCGGCTCTACCGCGATCTCGATCACCGGATCGGGGAAGGTCATGGTTTCCAGGACCACCGGCTTTTGCACATCGCACAGCGTGTCGCCCGTGGTGGTTTCCTTCAGCCCCGCCAGCGCGATGATGTCACCCGCCGCCGCCCAGTCGATTTCCTCACGCGCGATGGCGTGCATCATCATCATCCGGCCCACGCGTTCGCGCTTGCCCTTGGTGGAATTCAGGATCTGGTCGCCCTTGGCGATCACACCCGAATAGATCCGCGTGAAGGTCAGCGAACCGACAAACGGGTCGTTCATGATCTTGAAGGCCAGCGCCGAAAACGGGTCGTCATCCTTGGCCGAACGCGCGATGTTGCGCGTCTCTGTCTCGTCGCTCGGATCGAAGCCCATGTAGGGTTTCACATCAAGCGGGCCGGGAAGGAAATCGATCACCGCGTTCAGAAGCGGCTGCACGCCCTTGTTCTTGAAGGCCGATCCGGCAAGCACCGGCACGAAATCAAGCGCCAGCGTGCCCTTGCGCACCAGGGCGCGCAACGTGTCGGCATCGGGTTCGGTGCCTTCAAGATAGGCTTCCATCGCGGCATCGTCCTGCTCGACGGCAAGTTCCAGCAGCGTGTGGCGCCATTCGGCGGCCAGATCGGCCAGATCGTCGCGGATTGCCTGACGGGTCCAGCTTGCGCCAAGATCCTCGCCGCGCCAGGTCCATTCTTCCATCTCGATCAGGTCGATGATGCCTTCAAGCTGATCCTCGGCACCGATCGGCAGGGCCACCACGCAGGGCGTGGCGCCGGTGCGATCCTTGATCATCTTCACGCAGTTGAAGAAATCGGCGCCGATCTTGTCCATCTTGTTGACGAACACGATGCGCGGCACTTCATAACGGTCGGCCTGGCGCCAGACGGTTTCGGTCTGCGGTTCAACACCCGCGTTGGCATCCAAAAGGCAGATCGCGCCATCCAGAACCGCAAGGCTGCGTTCGACTTCGATGGTGAAATCGACGTGGCCCGGCGTGTCGATGATGTTGAAACGGTACTTGTCGGTTTCCAGCTCGCCAAAATCCACATGACGCTGCCAGAACGTCGTGGTCGCGGCCGAGGTGATGGTGATCCCGCGTTCCTGTTCCTGTTCCATCCAGTCCATCGTCGCGGCGCCATCATGCACCTCGCCGATCTTGTGGGACTTGCCGGTATAGAACAGAATCCGTTCCGTCGTCGTGGTCTTGCCCGCGTCGATATGGGCCATGATCCCGAAGTTACGGTAGCGGGTGAGCGGATAGTCGCGTGCCATTGGGTGGTCCTCAGGCTGAATGGGTTACCAGCGGTAGTGGCTGAATGCCTTGTTGGCATCGGCCATCTTGTGTGTGTCTTCGCGTTTCTTGACGGCGGTGCCGCGCGAGTTCACGGCATCCACAAGCTCGCCTGCAAGGCGTTCTTCCATGGTGTGCTCGTTGCGCTTGCGCGCGGCGATGATCAGCCAGCGGATCGCCAGCGCCTCGCGGCGCTCGGGGCGCACCTCGACCGGCACCTGATAGGTGGCACCGCCAACGCGGCGCGACCGGACTTCGACCGACGGCTTGATATTGTCGAGCGCTTCGTGAAACACCTCGATCGGCGCACGCTTGATCCGCCCCTCGACCCGGTCGAGCGCGTTGTAAACGATGCTTTCGGCGATGGATTTCTTGCCATCGACCATCAGGTTGTTCATGAACTTGGTCAGCACCGTATCGCCAAATTTGGCGTCGGGCAGGATTTCGCGCTTTTCGGCGGCGTGACGACGGGACATATCCTAATTCCTCACTTCGGACGCTTGGCGCCGTATTTCGAACGACGCTGACGACGGTCTTTGACGCCCTGGGTATCGAGCACACCGCGCAGGATGTGATACCGAACCCCCGGAAGGTCTTTTACCCGGCCGCCACGGATCAGAACCACAGAGTGTTCCTGAAGGTTGTGCTTTTCACCGGGAATATAGCTGATCACCTCGAACCCGTTGGTCAGGCGCACCTTGGCAACCTTCCGCATGGCCGAGTTCGGCTTTTTCGGCGTTGTGGTATAGACGCGCGTACAGACGCCGCGTTTTTGCGGGCACTGTTCCAAATGCATCGATTTGGACCGCTTTACTTTAGGCTGCCGCGGTTGGCGGATCAGCTGTTGAATCGTTGGCATTCCGGTTCCCCGTGTTGCAACCCGTTCCTGTTCCGATGCCACTTTGGCGGCACCAGTATCGCCCGAAAGGCGTTCATCTCCGCGGCCTGGTGCCTCTGAAACACACCAAGACCGCATGCGCCCCCTTGGTACGGGGGCGACGCGGTGGGATTCCAGAGGATCGAGGCCTGAGCCCGGATCTTGACCACGACAATATCTGACCCCGGTACCGGAAAACCAGCACCGAGTGGGGGCCGTATATGGGGAGTCGCAGGGGTTGTCAACAGCAGCCGGACAGCCGTTGCCACAAGGAATTTCGCCCCGGTTACAGCCCTTGCGGCTAGATCGGCTGCCCCGCCATCAGGCGCGGCAGATCGCCGGTCAGGCCCGCCGCCTCGCGGATGAACCTGCGCCGCAGGCCGGGCAGCGCACCAACCGCGCCAAGGCCCAGATCGCGGCCAAGCCGCAGCACCGGGTTGTCGTTGGAAAACAGCCGGTTCACCGCGTCCATGCCCAGCGCCAGCGTGGTGGTATCGAACCGGCGCCAGCGCTGATACCCGGCCAGGGTGATCGCCGATCCGATATCGTCGCCGCGCCTGCGCGCATGGGTCAGCACCTCTGTCAGCGCCGCGACATCGCGCAGCCCAAGGTTCAGCCCCTGCCCCGCGATCGGATGCACCCCGTGCGCGGCATCGCCCACCAGCGCCAGACGCTTTGCTATAAAGCTGTTGGCCAGTGTCAGAATCAAGGGGTAGCTGAACCGCGCCCCGGCAAGCCGGATCTCGCCCAAAAAATCGCCAAAGCGCGGGCGAAGTTCCTCCAGATACCCGGCATCGTCCAGCGCCGCGATGCGCGCCGCCTCGGCCGTCGTTTCGCTCCAGACGATCGAGGAACGGTTGCCGGTCAGCGGCAGGATGGCCAGCGGCCCGTGCGGCAGGAAAAGCTGCCAGGCCGTGCCCTCATGCGGCAGATCGTGTTCCACCGCACAGACCAGCGCCGTCTGGCCATAATCGCGCCCGTTGCGGGTGATGCCCGCGCGCCTTGCGGTGGGGCTGGCGCGGCCATCGGCGCCGATGATCAGGCGGGCGCGGATCGTTGCGCCCGACGCCAGTTCCAGCACCGCGCCCAGATCATCGACGGCCTGCGCCACCACCGTTTCCCCGGCCAGATGCCGCACCCCCGCGCCGCCGATCGCCGTCAGCAGGGCCGGGCGCAACACCCGGTCTTCGACCATATGGCCCATCGGGCCTTCCTCTATCTCGGCATGGTCGAATTCAAGATAAAGCGGCGAAGCGCCCTGCCCCGCCCGCCCGTCACAGGCGCGGATCTTCAGAATGGGCTGCGCCTGATCGGCCACCAAAGGCCAGACCCCCAGCGCCTGCAACAGCCTGACCGAAGCAATGGAAAGCGCATAGCCGCGCCCGTCAAACCCCGGATCGGCGCGGGTTTCAACCGGCAGTGCGTCAATCAGCGTGACCGCATGGCCGTATCGCGCCAGCGCCAGCGCCAGCGCGGTGCCGTTCAGCCCGCCCCCCACGATGGCGATATCGGTGCGGATGTCGGGGCTGGCCGGGGCGGGGTTCGGGTGCTGATCCATGCCCCCAATATGGCCGCGCGCGCGGGATTGTCCATGCGCGGCTGTGTCGCTACCTTCACGAAAACGGAGGGCACCATGCAAAACGGCTGGGATAAGATGACGGCGGCGGATCTGGGCCGGGGGATTGGCGCGGGCACCATTGATCCCGTTGACCTGACGCAGGCGTATCTCGACGCAATCGCCGCGCACCCGCTCGGCCCCCGCATCTATGCCCGCACCACCCCCGAACGCGCCCTGGCAGAGGCCGGGGCGGCCCGCGCCCGTGCCCGCGCCGGGCAGCGGCGGGGGCCGCTGGATGGGGTGCCCATATCGTGGAAAGACCTGTTCGACAGCGCCGGTGTGGCCACCGAGGCCGGGTCGCGCCTGCTGGAAGGCCGGGTGCCCGACCGCGACGCGCGGGTGCTGGAAAATGCCACGGCGGCGGGGCTGATCTGCCTGGGCAAGACCCATATGTCGGAACTGGCATTTTCGGGCCTTGGGTTGAACCCGATGACGCAAACGCCGCCTTGTGTAAACGATATCAACGCCGTAGCGGGGGGGAGTTCGTCGGGCGCGGCCACGTCGGTGGCCTTTGGCCTCGCCGCCGCCGGGATCGGCAGCGACACCGGCGGATCGGTGCGCGTGCCCGCCGCCTGGAACGATCTGGTGGGGCTGAAGACCACGCCGGGGCGGTTGTCTTTGCGAGGGGTGGTGCCGCTTTGCCCGTCTTTCGATACGGTCGGCCCGCTCTGCCGGTCGGTCGAGGATGCGGGGCTGATCCTGGCGGCGCTGGGCGGCACACCGGCCCCCGATCTGCGCGGCGCGCGCCTGGCGGGTGCGCGATTTTTGCTTTTGGAAACAGTGGCTTTGGACGATCTGCGCCCCGAGGCCGCGCGCGGATTTGACGATGCCGTGGCGCGCTTGCAGGCGGTCGGCGCGGTGATAGAGCGGCGCCAGATCCCCGAGGTGGCCAAGGCGATGGCCCTTGCCGGCGTGCTTTTCGCAGCCGAGGCTTACGGCATTTGGCGCGACCGGATCGAGGCCGCGCCAGACAAGTTGTTCCCGGCAATTCTTGAACGATTCCGGGGCGGTGCCACGCATCTGGCCACCGATTTCGTCGCCGCCTGGCACAGCCTGCACAGCCTGCGCGCCGCCTGGGCCGGGGCGGTTGCGGGCCATGACGCGGTGATCCTGCCCACCGCGCCGAACCTGCCCCCCGATGCCGGTCGGTTGCTGGCCGATGAAGGCTATTACCTTACCGAAAACCTGCTGACCCTGCGCAACACCCGCATCGCCAACCTCTTTGCCGCCCCGGCCCTGACCCTGCCCACCGGGGTGCCCTCGACCGGCATCATGTTGCTTGGGGCGCCGGGGGGCGAAGCCCGGCTGCTGCGGCTGGGGGCTGCGGCAGAGGCGGCACTGGCAGGCTGAAACCGCCGTACATCTTGCGTACATCCCGCGTACATCTTGCGTCGTGACAGGGCGCGCGCCCCGTTCAGGCGGCCTTAACCCCGCCGCGCCATGCTGGCCGGGCATGGAACGGGGCAGAACGACGAAATGGAACGCTGGCGAAAATTCAACAAGACCGAAGGCGCGGCCTATTACGCCCTTGCCGATGTGATGCGGCGGCTGGAATGGGATATTCACCACACCCTGTGGCGCGGGCGCGGCCTGCCGCCCGAATGGACCGAGATCGCCGAAAACCCCGGCCCCGGCCCGAAGGAACGCCTGACGCTGCGGGTGGACCGGCGCGCGGTGCAGTTCTTCCGCGCCACCGGACAAGGCTGGCAGACCCGGATGAACGATGTGCTGACCGCCTATGTCAACGCCCGCATCGCCGGGATCGTGCGCGGCGCGGAACAGTTCAACCTTGCCGCCTCGGCCGAAGAACAAGGCGTTGGCCCCGGCCGCCCCGACTGGGGCGACACCGCGCGACAGGAGGAAAGGGAGCGCGCGGAGGAAGACGCGCTGCTGGCCGAGGTGGATCGGATCATGGGGGAGGAGGGGTGAGGGGGGAGTATCAAACTGGACGTGCGCGTAGGTCGGGAAAATGGGGCCC
>JACIYW010000055.1 GCA_014359745.1 Paracoccaceae bacterium
AGGCGGCCCACTCGGCCTCGAATGCCTCGACCTCGGGGCCGAGGATGTACCAGCCGCTGTCGAGCACCCGGGCCACGGCGGCGTCGATCCGGGGTTTCAACTCAAGATAGGCGGCGCGAAGGTCGAGGAAGGGGATTTTCATGTCTTGCGCCCGATATTGCCAAGAAAATCATCATAGTCCCGAAAATAATCCGCCTCATCATACCGATGCGACGCCAGCACCATGCACACCGCCCCCTGGCTGAAGCTGTCCATCTCGCGCCAGATCAGCCGCGAGATATACAGCCCCTTGCGTGGATCGCGCAGCCAGTAATCGCGCTTCGCATGGCCGTCATCCACGCGCATGCGAAAGCTGCCCGACAGCGCGAAAACAACCTGTTCCAGCTCTTTATGGGCATGCCCGCCGCGTTCGGAATCCACCGGCACGTTATACAGGTAATAGACCCGCGCGATCTGGAAGGGGATGTGGTTGCCCCCTTCCACGAAGGTCAGATCGCCGCGCGGGTCGTGGATTTGCGGCAGGTCGATCATGCGCACGCTGCCGTCGGGCGATTTGATTTCAGTCATTCACGGTCCTGTTGCGCAAGGAGAGAGAGATAGGCGGCCCGGTCCGCCTCGAACCTGTCGCGGGTATAGTGGAAATAGATGTTCTCGTCATCTTCCCCGGTCTGCCGGGCACCGAAGCGGCGGTGGAAGGCGAGGGTGCGGGCATTGTCGCGGCGCACGTCGAAGGCCGATGTCGCACACCCGAGCCTGTGGAACCCGATCTCGTAGACGCGCAACGCACTCTCCAGCGCCGCCTTGGGCGGCTTGTTCTGGTCCAGGATCCAGCTTCCCCAGGTGAAGCGGCTGCCCGCGATGTCGTAAAGCCGCACCGTCCCGCAGGGCAAGCCGTCCTTGCGCGTGATAAGATAGTATACCTCACCCCCCGCCGCTTCGCGCGCCTTGTACCGTTCGATCCAGGCGCGTTGATCCGCGACGGTGCCAGTGACCTGCGACAGGTGCCGGTTATAGGCGGGGTCCACGCGCAGCCCATGGATATAGGCCGCATCTCCGATCTGCACCGGACGCAGGCAAAGCCCGACACCTTCGATGGTCGGGGGGGTGAAGGCGGGCATGGTCATGCCGCCTCGCCCGTCTGCGCGATGCGCGGCATGATCCTGCCTTGTCTCATCCCCGATCCCCCGTCGCCCCGTCTGCGGGGGTCGCCTGAATGTCCTGCTCCAGTGCCGCGATCTCGGCCTTGAGGGCCTCGTATTCCGCGATTTTGCGGGCGAGGAAATGCCGGGTGATCGCCGCCTTTTGCGCAACGCCTCTCGGCGTCAGGATATAGGCGTAGCGCATCTTGTTGCCGGCGGCGCGGAAGTTGCGGATCTTGACCTCGCCCTTGTCGACCAGCGCGCGCAGGCAGTAATTGACTGCCCCAAGGCTGACCCCAAGTTCTTGAGAAAGCTGGCGTTGCGACATCTTCGGGTTGTCCTGCAGCAGGCGCATGACGCGGAAGCGGATATTTTCGCCGGATTGTGTCATTGATGCGCTGCCACGGCTACCGCACCAGCGGTCACGCGGGTGAGCCGACAGGGCGGGGATTCGGCGGCAACATTAACCTTATCGTTCACATTTGAACGCATATCAGGGCCGCACCGGAATACAAGCCCCGAAAGGCACGGGCGCGTGCGTGTCGCCGGTCACGGCAGCGCGTGGCACGCCACCGCTCGTTTTCGCGCATATGGCTTGGAAAAGCGCCAGATAGGGGTTAGGAGACGATTGT
Source organism: Paracoccaceae bacterium (assembly GCA_014359745.1). Classification (GTDB taxonomy): domain Bacteria; phylum Pseudomonadota; class Alphaproteobacteria; order Rhodobacterales; family Rhodobacteraceae; genus JACIYW01. The sequence continues at coordinate 1,772 of JACIYW010000055.1, forward strand.
CTTGCCGTTAAAGCGGGCGGGTTTGTCCGCCCGTCATCTGTTCGGTCAACCTGTTTCGGTCAGCCTATGATGGGATATGCCATGCGCGTTCAGAACCTTGTCCGGTCACATCCCCCGCAGGCCCGCAATCGCACCGCCCGCGACCTGGGCTGAGGGATCGCTGATGGTTTCCCCGATCCTTTGTGTGTGTACCGGCAATATCTGCCGGTCGCCCGTCGCCGAAGCCGCGCTGCGGGCCGCATTGCCGGACTGCCAGGTCTCATCGGCCGGCCTGCACGCGCTCACAGGGCACGGTATCGACCCCGACAGCGCCGCCGCCGCCCGACAGCGCGATATCCCGCTCATGGACCATGCGGCGCGGCAATTCACCACGCAGATCGGGGCGGCGGCGGAACTGATCCTCGTCATGGACCGGAGCCACCGCGACGAGATCGCCGGTCGCTGGCCGCAATTCAGCGGCAAGACCATGTTGCTGGGCCATTTCGAGAACGGCAAGGATATCCCTGACCCCTATCGGATGGGGGCCGACATGCATCAGCGCGCTGTGGACATGATCCTGGACAGCGTGGCGTTCTGGGTGCCGCAACTGGACGCCATGCGCGGATGAAGGGGATCATCAATGACTGACCGGGCAAGCAAGCGTCCCGCCGACATGGCGGAGCCGGATGACGAGCTGAACCTGGCCGATCTTCTGACGCAGATCGCGGCGCGCAAATGGTTGGTGGCCGGGCTGGCCGTGTTCGGCGCGCTGGCCGGAGGGATCGTGGGGCAACTTGGCCCGAATGAATATCGCGCCGAGGCCGTCGTGCAGATCGAGGAACGATCAAGTGGCACGCCCCTTCCGGAAGAACTGATCGGCAACCTCCTGTCCCCGGGCCAGGGGCGCCGATCGTCATTCGATACCGAGATTCATGTGATCCGTTCGCGGCTCGTGCTTGGCCCGGTGGTGAAACGTTTTCACGCCGATACCCGCGCCATTCCGGTGCGCGCGCCGGTGATCGGCGATCTGCTGGCCCGGCGCGGCCTGCCCGGTGTGAACGCGCTTTTGTCCGATGCCTATCAGCGGCCCGGCGAAAGCCTCGCCCTCGACAGCCTGACCGTGAGTGACGCGCTCCTTGGCACAGCGCTCACGCTGCGGGTCACCGGGCCGGAAAGCTTCGAGGTGACCGGGCCGCGCATCGCCCGGATTGAAGGTCGCGTCGGCGAGCTTGTCGAGACGGCCACCGAGGCCCGGCTGCAGGTGGCAGATATCCGGGCCCCGGTCGGGCGCGAATACACGCTTTTGAAAGAGCCGCTGCGCAACAGTGTCGCGCGGTTGCGCAACAATCTGGAGGTCAGCGAACGCCAATCCTCGGGCGTCGTCGATTTCAGTTTCACCAGCGAGGATCCCGATTTCAGCGTCAGGGTCGTCAACGCCGTGGTCGACTCCTACCGCGAGCAGAACCTGCAACGCCGATCGGCGGAAATCGATCAGAGCATTACCTTCATCGAAAACAAGCTGCCCGATATCCATCGCGATCTCGAGGAGGCGACAGCCGCGCTGTCCGCTTATCGCGAGCAGCAGGACAATCTCGAACTCAGCCTCGGCACCCAGGAACTTCTCGATCAACTGGTGCAGATACAGAACCGGCTTGAGGAACTGGAATTCCAGGAACAACAGCTTGCACAGCGCCTGACCCCGAACCACCCCGATTATCAGAAACTGCTGGCAGAGCGTGCGCGGCTCGAATCCCGCCTTGCGCAGATGCGCGCCGATCTCAAGGATGTGCCCGCCGCCGAACAGGAACTGGCCCGGTTTCAGGAGCCTGTCGTGAGCGCACGCGAATTGGAACGGCAACTGACCGCGCGGGCCGAGCAGTTGCGCGTGCTCAAGGCCAGCACCGTCGGCAATATCCGCGTGCTTGAACCGGCCGAAGTGGCCCGGCTCGTTGGGCCCGACCGGATAATGCCGTTGCTCATCGGGTTTGCCCTCGGTCTCTTCGGTGCCATTGGCCTGATCCTTTTCCTCAATTTCCTGCGCCGCGGCATCGAGGATGCGCGCGAGGTGGAAGAGACCGGCCTCGCCGTTCTGGGCTCTATCAACAAGGTACCCGCCCTTGCCGGCCTCAAACCCGGCCGGCCCGAATATGCCCTCGCCCGCAGCGACCCCGAAAACATCGCGATCGAGGCGTTGCGCGGCCTGCGCACAGGGCTGCGCTTTACGCTCGCTGCGCGCAACGCGCGCACGGTGATGATCACGTCCTGCGCACCTTCGGACGGCAAGTCCTTCGTCGCACTCAACCTCGCGATGGTCAACGCGCAACTGGGCACACGGGTGCTGCTGATCGATGCTGACATGCGGCGCGGCAAGCTGGGGCGCAATTTCGGCATCACGCGCCACGACAATGGGCTGGCGCAGGTGCTTGTGGGCGAATGCGATATCGCCGCCGCGGTCCATCACGACACCGAGACGGGACTGGATTTTCTTGGCACCGGCGGCCTGCCGCCGAACCCCGCGGAACTTCTGGAGACTTCGGCGTTCTCCGATCTTCTCTCCGTGCTGTCCGAGCGTTACGATCTGGTGATCGTCGATGCCCCGCCGGTTCTCGCCGTGTCGGACGCCGCGATCATCGGCCAGAAGACTGATATCGTGCTGATGGTGATTCGCCATCTCGTGACCGCCAGGCCCGAGCTGCAATCGGCGCTCAAATCGCTGGAAAACGTCGGCATTACCCCGGCCGGGGCGATCATCAACCAGTATGACATGAAAAAGAGCCGCTACGGCCAGCACGGATACCATTACGGGGCCTACAGCTATAAATACAAATCCGGGACATGACAGCGGCCATACGGACCGGTTTTTTCAGAGGGAATTGCATTCATGACGCGCGTCTTCGTCACCGGTACGGCCGGGTTCATCGGCTTTCACCTTGCCCGCCTGCTTCTGGCCGAGGGGCACCAGGTGGCGGGCTATGACGGGATGACGGATTATTACGATGTCCGCCTGAAACAGCGCCGCCACGCGATGCTGCACCAGACCCCCGGCTTTACCGCCACCGAAGCGATGCTCGAAGACGAGGCGGCGCTTGGCGCGGCGGTCACAGGTTTTGCCCCCGATGTCATCGTGCATCTCGCAGCCCAGGCGGGGGTGCGCTACAGTCTGGAAAATCCGCGCGCCTATATCGACTCGAATGTCATCGGCACGCTCAACGTGATGGAGGCGGCGCGCGAAGCGGGGGTGCGGCACCTGCTCATGGCCTCGACCTCCTCGGTTTACGGGGCGAACGAGGACATGCCCTTTGACGAGCGGCAAAAGGCCGACACGCAGCTTACCATCTACGCCGCCACCAAGAAGGCCAATGAATCGATGGGCCATGCCTGGGCGCATATCCACCGGCTGCCGGTCACGATGTTTCGCTTCTTCACCGTCTATGGCCCCTGGGGGCGGCCCGACATGGCGCTGTTCAAGTTCACCAAGGGCATTCTCGAAGGCACGCCCATCGACATCTACAACTACGGCGAGATGTGGCGCGATTTCACCTATGTGGACGATCTCGTGCGCGGCATCCGCCTGCTGATCGACGCCGTGCCCGGCGGCCCGGAAACGGCGGTGGCGGGCGACAACCTCAGCCCCGCAGCCCCGTTTCGCGTGGTCAATATCGGCAATTCCGACAAGGTGCGGCTGCTGGATTTCATCGACGCCATCGAGGCCGAGATCGGGCGCAAGGCGATCCGCAACTACATGCCCATGCAGACCGGCGACGTGCCTGCCACATGGGCCGATGCGGGGCTGTTGCAGGCCCTCACCGGCTATCGCCCCGAGACGCCGTTCCGCGAGGGCGTGCGTCGCTTCGTAGAATGGTATCGCGCGTATCACCAAATATGAAAGTTATTGATCCATGAACCTTGATCTCTCCGATATCCGGACGGCCCCGATCGCCATCATCGGCCTGGGCTATGTCGGCCTGCCGCTGGCGGTCGAGTTTGGCAAGCAGCGGCGCGTTCTGGGCTTCGACGTCAAGCCAGGGCGCGTGGCAGAGCTGCGCGCGGGCACCGATTCCACCCGCGAGGTCACGCCCGGGGAACTGGCCCGCGCGCACCACCTTGTGGTGACCGACGATGCCGCCGCGCTGGCCGAGGCGCGGATTTTCATCGTCACCGTGCCCACGCCCATCGACGCGCACAAGCGCCCCGACCTCACCGCGTTGCGCAAGGCGTCAGAGACGGTGGGGCGCGTGCTCAAGCGCGGGGATATCGTGATCTACGAGTCCACGGTCTATCCCGGCGCTACCGAGGAGGAATGCGTGCCGGTGCTGGAGCAGGTCTCGGGCCTGACTTTCAACACCGGCTTCTTCGTGGGTTACAGCCCAGAGCGTATCAATCCCGGCGACAAGGCGCATCGTCTGCCGGATATCTGCAAGGTTACCTCGGGCTCGACCCCGGAGGTGGCTGACGTGGTCGACCGGCTTTACGCGAGCATCATCACGGCCGGCACCCACAAGGCCCCTTCGATCCGCGTGGCCGAGGCCGCGAAAGTGATCGAGAACACCCAGCGTGACCTGAACATTGCCCTGATCAATGAACTGGCCGTCATCTTCGGGCATATGGGGATCGACACCGAGGCCGTTTTGCAGGCCGCGGGTACGAAATGGAACTTTCTGCCTTTCCGCCCCGGTCTGGTGGGCGGGCACTGCATCGGGGTGGATCCCTATTACCTTACCCACAAGGCCGAGGCGATGGGCTATCACCCCGAGATCATCCTGGCCGGGCGGCGGCTCAATGACCGCATGGGCGCGTATGTGGCGGCCGGACTGGTCAAGGCGATGATGCGCGCGCGCATTCAGGTCTGTGATGCGCGGGTGCTGGTCATGGGCCTGACCTTCAAGGAAAACTGCCCCGACATCCGCAACACCAAGGTGGTCGATATGATCTCCGAACTGCGCGATTACGGGGTCAGCGTGGATGTGCATGACCCCTGGGTCGCCCCAGCCGAGGCCGAGGCGGAATACGGCCTGTCGCTGGTCCAGGAGCCGCAGGCAGGCCAGTATGATGGCATTGTCCTGGCGGTTGCCCATGACGCGTTCCGCGATATGGGGGTCGAGGGTATCCGCCGCCTCGGGCGCGAGGCGCATCTTCTTTACGACCTGAAATATCTCTTCCCCGCGACGGCCAGCGACCTGCGGCTCTAGTGGTAAATCCGAAACGGAAGATCCCGCGTCGGAGGAGCGAAAGGCGCTGTGGCAGTTGCGCCTTTCGGGACCGTCTGGCGGGTTCGTTCCGTTCGAATAGCGGGGCGTGGCGGGCCTCTCCGCGCGGCCTGCCCCCCTCATTCCTGCCGCTCACACGGCCCTCACAGGCCGTGTGCCATGCGCGGCTCATATCCTGTAGCGAATGATGACAAGGCCAGAGCCGCCTTTGCCGCCCGCTATGGTGCTCGATCCGCCGCCGCCGCCGCCGCCGGTATTCGGGGCCGCGTCGCGCAGATTTCCGCTTCCGCCGCCACCGCCGCCATGCGTCCCGGCGAGGCCGGTGCCATTATCCCATCTGCCACCCGCGCCGCCGCCGCCGACATCCTGTGGCGAACCCGTAATCATGGTGGTGATACCCGCACCCCCTGGTGCCCATGTGCCGCCCGCATCGGGGGCAGGGGCGCCAGCCCCGCCGCCGCCGCCCGCGTAGAAGGGCGTTACGAATATGGTGGTATCGCCCCCGTCATGCCCAAGGCCGCCAGATGAGGAACCGGGCTGCAGCGCGGCCCCCTTGACGGTGACAAACTTGGCGGGCTGGCTGCTTGACCCGCCGCCGCCGCCCGAGCCGCCATTGGTATCGCCGGTGCCATTCGAGCCAGAATCCGTACCCGAACCGGGACCGCCCCCCAGTGCAACCAGCCCGGCAAAGGTGCTGTTGCCACCCCGGCTTGCCGGGACCGGACGCGGTGTGGCCCCGCCGTGAATGCCCGCGCCCCCAGTGCCGACGACCACCGGCCAGTCACCGGGTGTCAGGGCGACCTGCGTCAGAATCACTCCCCCCGCGCCGCCGCCCGCTGTGCTGCCACCACCGCCGCCCGCCAGGACAAGCACCTCGGCCGTGCCGCCCTGTGTCACGCTCAGAACGCCGCTGCTATCGAACCGGTGCACGCGATAGGCCGTCCCGCTCTCCGCGATATCGATGCTGTTTCCGCCGGTGGCCTCCATCGTCTGCGCCACGCCTGCGCGCCGCCGCTGCGCCAGGTTCGGGATCGAAAAGCCGACACCCGGGATCATGCCTGAACCAGCGCGTGAATCCCCGTGGCGGTGGTGCCCGTCGCCAGCACACGGCGCACCCCAACCGGCAGGATCGAGAAATCGGCGACCGGCACGCTGCGCGTCCCGTCACGCACGCTCACCAGGCGGACGGTGCCGCCCTGCGCGATATAAAGCGCGACGGCCACATCGGGCAGGTCGGTGGCGTCATCGGGGGTGACCGGCACGATATCCGTGGCCGGCCCGCTCAGCGACACGCTGCGGTTGGAGAAAGGGTTGGTCATGGCTTCACCTGTTGTTTCCCAAGGACAAAGGCCGACCCGATCAAAGACGGTCAGCCTGTCGTGCCAGACTACCGGGCAATGGGTTAACCAAGCCTGTCCCCACCGCGCGATGCCTGCTCAGTCCAGCTTGTGCACCTGCCGGGGGTCAAGATCGATGGCGACCTTGCGGTTCATCAGGTCGAACAGGACGCGGATTCGCGCGTCTTCGCCGATGGTCTCGATCCTGGTGACCAGATCGGCAAAGGGCCCGGCGATGACGCGCACGCGATCGCCCGGTTCAAGCGACGGCGCGGCCTCAAGCCTGCCCTGCGCGTCACAGCGCGCGCGCAGCCCCTCGATCAGCGCATCGGGCAGCGGCGTCGGCGCGCGCGGGTCGGTCTGCACCAGCCGCGTCAGCCCTCGGGTGGAATTGACTGCCCGCCACAGCCCCGCCTCCGGGTTGAGGCGCAGGAAGACATAGCCGGGGAATAGCGGACGCGACCGGTCGGTCATGCGCCCGTTCCGGTGGCGCGCCTCGACGGTCCAGGGGCAGAATGTCTCGATTCCCTGCCGGGCGAGATTGCGCTCTGCCTGCGCCAGCCCGTTCGGCTTGAGCTGTCCCGCGAACCAGCGCGCCATTGTGTCCGTACTGGTCATGGATTGCCCCCCGATCGGCCCCATACCCTCGTTGCGGGCAGGTCGCGTGCCAATTCGTGATAGCCCCCAACGCATGCCGGGAACAAGCACGCCGTGCACGAATCAGGCTGCCAAGGCCGCATCGCCGCACGGGACGAGGAATTCCTCGCCGGAACCTCCGAAAGCTATCACATCAACTCATTCGATTTCCCTGCTTGTGGCGGTTGCCCGCCAACCGGCACCAGCGCGGCGGCGATGCGGCGCCCTTCGGACAAAAGCACGTTATAGGTGCGCGCGGCGGCGGGCGTTGACATCACCTCAACCGCTACCCCCGCGGCATCAAGCGCGCAGCGCAGGTCGGCGGGGGCGTGGGCGATGCTGGCGCCCATGCCCAGGAACAGCACATCGATATCGGCCGCAAGTGCCAGCAGCGGCCCGGTGTCCTCTGTCCCGCCCCAGGGCAGCACCGCACCGGGGCGGGCAATCACCGGCCCGTGGTAAACCTGCCCGCCGATGCGGAAGAACCCCGGCCCATAGCTGTCGATGGGGGTGCCTTCGGGAAATTCGGTCTTGGTCAGTCGCATCAGCCCCTCAGGGATCGGTTCAGGGATCGGTGGAAAACTGTGTGCCGCCCGGCCCGTCGGCGGCCTTTTTGGTCCAGTCGCGTTTGACACCCAGCCGCAACACGATCACCGAGGCGACAAAGACCGACGAATAGGTGCCCACGATAATCCCCCAGATCATCGCGAATACAAAGCCCCGGATCACGTCGCCGCCCAGCACATAAAGGACGATCAGCGCCAGAAGCGTCGTGAAGGATGTCATCGCGGTGCGCGACAGCGTGTCGTTGATCGACAGATCCAGCACCTGAACCAGCGGGGTTTTCTTGAACTTGATCAGGTTCTCGCGCACCCGGTCAAAGATGATCACCGTGTCATTCAGCGAATAGCCGACAATCGTCAGCAAGGCGGCGATGATTGCCAGGTCGAACTTGATCTGAAGCACCGAAAAGATGCCGATGGTCAGCATTACGTCATGGATCAGCGCCGCCACAGCGCCCACGGCAAATTGCCATTCGAACCGCAGCCACAGATAGAACAGCACCGCCGCATTGGCCAGAACCACCGCCAGAATGGCCGTCTGCACCAGCTCGCCCGACACTTTCGGCCCCACCGATTCGACCGACTGGAAACTGATCGTCGGATCGACCGCTTGCAGCGCCGCCTCGACGGTGGCGATCATTTCGGGCGTCACCGCTTCTTCATCGTCCTGCGCCTGAATACGCACCTGTGCCACATGCTGATCGGCGGCGAATGTCGGATCGAACACCTCGGTGATCGACACATCGCCAAGGCCCAGCGGCGTGATCGCATCGCGGTAGGCGCCGATATCGATGGGTTGCGTGGCCTCGGTGCGAATCGTGGTGCCGCCGCGAAAATCGATGCCGAAATTCAGCCCGATAACCAGAAAGACCACGATCGACGCCAGCACCGCCAGCCCCGAGGCCCCGAATGTATAGGGCCAATATTTGAAGAACTTCCAGTTGGTTTCGGCGGGAACGAGTCTCAGGCGCATGATCTATTCCTCATACCGTGATGGTCCTGGGCCGACGCCGTTCAAACCAGATGACAATGATCAGTCGGCTGACAAAGATCGCCGTGAACACCGATGTCAGAATGCCAAAGCCCAGCGTGATCGAAAACCCCCGCACCGGGCCAGATCCCACCATGAACAGGATCACCGCCGTGATAAACGTGGTGATGTTGCTGTCCACAATCGCCGACAGCGCCTTTTCATAGCCCAGTTCGATGGCGCGGGCCGGGCCGCGTGCGGTTTTCAGCTCTTCGCGGATACGTTCGAAAATCAGCACATTGGCATCCACCGCCATGCCGATGGTCAGCACGATCCCCGCGATCCCCGGCAGGGTCAGCGTGGCGCCGATCACCGACAGCAGCCCGAATATCAGCGCCACGTTGGTGATCAACGAGATATTGGCCACCACCCCGAACCAGCCATAGGACGCAACCATGAACACCATCACCACCGCGAAGGCCACGATCGACGCGATCCGCCCGGCCTCGATACTGTCGGCGCCCAGTTCCGGGCCAATGGTGCGTTCCTCAAGGAAAGTCATCTTGGCGGGCAGGGCGCCCGCGCGCAGCAGGACGGCAAGCTGTGTGCTTTCCTCGATGGTGAAGGAACCGGTGATGATCCCCGACCCACCCGGAATATGGCTTTGGATGACCGGGGCCGAGATCACCTCGTTATCCAGCACGATGGCAAAGGGCGATCCGATGTTTTCGGCGGTGTAATCGCCAAACCGCCGCCCGCCCGAGGGGTTGAAGCGGAAACTGACCGCCGGGCGGCCGTTCTGATCGAAGGCGGGTTGCGCATCCACCAGATCCTCGCCGGTGACAACCGGGTTGGTGTTGACGATGTAATAAAGGCCCTTGTCCTCCATCGCCGGATAGATGGCCTTGCCCGGTCCGGGATTGCCCTCGGCAGATCCGGCGGTGCCGGTCACGGCGTTGAAGGTCAGTTTCGCGGTGGTGCCGATCAGCGATTTCAATTCGGCCGCCGATCCGATGCCGGGCACCTGGATCAGGATGCGGTCGGTGCCCTGGCGCATGATCGTGGGTTCGCGGGTGCCGACCTCGTCGATGCGGCGGCGGATGATTTCCAGCGACTGGCGCATGGTGCGATCATCGGTTGCCGCCTTTTCCGCTGCCGACAGCGACACGGTGATCTCGTTGCCGCTGCCCGTCACCTCCAGGTCGCTGGCGCCCAGCCCGGTCAGCCCGGCCACCGGCTGCGCCAGATTGCGCACCACCTCCAGCGCGCGGCCCATGCCGGCGGGTTCGGAAATCTGCACCCGCAATTCGCCGGGGTCAGAGGTTTGGCGCCGCACATTGCCCACCACCGCGCGCTCGGCGCGCAGCGCATCGCGCACCTCGGGCCAAAGCGTATCCATCCGGTCGGCATAGACATCACTGACCGACACCTCGGCCAGCAGATGCGCGCCGCCGCGCAGGTCAAGACCAAGATTGACGATGGTCGAGGGCAGCCAGTCGGTCCAGCCGTCACGCGCCGCGATCACCTCTGGCGGTGTCTGGCCGGTTTTCTCGATGGTCTTGATCGCATCGTTGTGCTGTTCCACCCGCGAATAAAACAGGTTCGGCATCGCAAACGCGATCCCCAGCCCGCAAATCCCCAGGATCAGAATGCGTTTCCAAAGTGAGATGTGCAGCATTGTCTGGCCTTGCCCTGTCGGGTGCGGGGGGGCGCCACGGCGGTGCCGGGTGGCACCGCGATGGCGTCAGGATGGCGTCAGGATGCCGCCGGTTCGGATTTCACCAGCACGGTCGCCACGGTTGACCGCACCACGCGCACCCGCACGCCTTCGGCGATCTCGACCTCGATCTCGCCGTCTTCCTTGACCTTCGATACCTTGCCGATGATCCCGCCCTGGGTGACGATCTGATCGCCCCGGCGCAACGCCTCGACCATGGCCTTGTGTTCCTTCAGCTTTTTCTGCTGCGGACGGATCAGCAGGAGATACATGATCACAAAGATCAGGATCAGCGGCACGAAAGAGGTGAAGGCGCCCGCGGCGCCCCCGGCAGCCTGAGCATAGGCAGGTGTTACGAACATCGGTCGTCCTTTTGATCGGTGCGGGTCTGTCCCGCAGGAAATAGGTCGCGCGCACCCTATCCGCCACCCCCGCGGTTGGCAAGGTGGCGGCAAATCGCCTGCGGAAGATGCGTATTTTCGCCAAGATGAAATGAAAGGGCGGTTTTCTGGGCGCTCTTTTCTGGGCGCTCATGGTGCGGGGCTGATCGGGCGCACCACGTGCTAATGCGCCCTGGCCCAGTTGGGGCCTTGCCCCGCGTCCACCACCAGTGGCACGTCAAGGTGCACCGCCGGATGCGCGGCACCTTCCATGATCTTGCGCGCGGCACCGATCAGATCATCCACCGCGCCCTTCTCCACCTCGAACAGCAATTCGTCATGGACCTGCAACAGCATCCTTGCGGGCAGGGCGCGGATGGCATCGGGCATGCGGATCATGGCGCGGCGGATGATGTCGGCGGCGGCGCCCTGAATGGGGGCGTTGATCGCGGCGCGTTTGGCAAAGCCTGCCTGCGGGCCCTTGGCGTCGATTTCGGGGGTGTGGATGCGGCGGCCAAACAGGGTTTGCACGAAACCGTGTTCGCGGGCAAAGCCGATGGTTGTGTCCATATATTCCCGGATGCCGGGGAAGCGTTCGAAATAGGTGTCGATGAAATTCTGCGCCTGATCGCGCGGAATGCGCAGGTTGCGCGCCAGGCCAAAGCCGGAAATGCCATAGATCACCCCGAAATTGATCGCCTTGGCCTGACGGCGCACATCCGGCGTCATGTCGGCCAGCGGCACGCCGAACATTTCTGACGCGGTCATGGCGTGGATGTCATGCCCGTCGCGAAACGCCTGTTTCAGCGTGTCGATCCCGGCCACATGCGCCAGAATCCGCAGCTCTATCTGCGAATAATCAAGGCTTACCAGCACCTTGCCATCCTCGGCGACAAACGCCTCGCGGATGCGGCGGCCTTCTTCGCTGCGCACCGGGATGTTTTGCAGGTTCGGGTCGGTCGAGGCCAGCCGCCCGGTATTGGCCCCCGCAATCACATAGGATGTATGCACCCGCCCGGTTTCGGGGTTGATATGGGTTTGCAAAGCGTCCGTATAGGTCGATTTCAGTTTTGAGAGCTGCCGCCAGTCCAGGACCTTTCCCGGCAGTTCATGTTCGGTCGCCAGATCTTCCAGCACATCGGCGCCAGTGCCCCAGGCGCCGGTCTTGCCCTTCTTGCCGCCGCCAAGCCCCATCTTGTCAAACAGGATCTCGCCCAGTTGCTTGGGCGATCCGACGTTGAATTTCTCGCCCGCCAGGTCGTGTATCTCGGCCTCCAGCGCCGCCATTTTCTGCGCGAACACGCCCGACATGCGCGACAGGGTATCGCGGTCCACCTTGATGCCCGCCATTTCCATATCGGCCAGCACCGGCACCAGCGGGCGTTCCAGCGTCTCGTAGACGGTGGTGACGCGGGCGCGGTGCAGTTGCGGCTTGAACATCTGCCACAGGCGCAGGGTGACATCGGCATCCTCGGCGGCGTATTTCACCGCCTCATCCACCGGCACCCGGTCAAAGGTGATCTGCGATTTCCCCGACCCCAGCAGCGATTTGATCGGGATCGGCGCATGGCCCAGGTATTCCTGCGACAGATGATCCATCCCATGCCCGTGCAGGCCCGCGTGCATGGCATAGGACAGCAGCATCGTGTCATCAATCGGGGCCACGCGGATGCCGTGACGCGCGAATATCTTCGCGTCATATTTCATGTTCTGGCCGATCTTCAGGATCGCCGCATCCTCCAGAACCGGTTTGAGCAGGGCAAGCGCCGCGTCCATCGCCAATTGCCCGTCAACCAACCTGTCCGAGGCGAACAGATCGCCGCCCCCCTCGCGGTGGCCCAGCGGGATGTAACACGCCCGCCCGGCGCGGGTGGCCAGCGAGATACCCACCAGTTCCGCGCGCATCTCATCAAGCGAGGTGGTTTCGGTATCGACGGCGACATAGCCCAGTTCAACGATCTCGTCGATCCACACCTGCAAGGCGGCGGCGTCGCGGATGCAGTCATAGCTTTCGGGATCGAACGCGACCGGCGCGGGGGCATCGGCGGGGCCAGCGGCCACTGGCACCTCATCGGCCGCCGGGGCTTCCACCCCGAATTTTTCCGAGGCCCGTTTGGTCAGCGTGCGAAATTCCATCTGGTTGAGAAACGCCAGCAGGGTTTCGGCATCGGGTTCCCTTACTTCCAGATCATCCAGCGATCCCTCCAGCGGCATGTCGCAGCGCAGTTCGACCAGCCGCCGCGAGATGCGGATCTGGTCGGCATTGTCGATCAGCACCTGACGGCGCTTGGGCTGCCTGATCTCATCGGCGCGCGCCAGCAGGGTTTCCAGATCGCCATATTCATTGATCAGAAGCGCCGCCGTCTTGATCCCGATACCCGGCGCGCCGGGCACGTTGTCGGTGGCATCCCCGGCCAGCGCCTGCACATCCACCACCCGGTCGGGGCCGACGCCGAATTTTTCCACCACCTCATCAGGGCCGATGCGGCGGTTCTTCATCGCATCGAGCATTTCAACCCCGTCGCCGACCAGTTGCATCAGATCCTTGTCAGAGGAAATGATCGTCACCCGCCCGCCCGCAGCGCGCGCCCGGCAGGCAAGGGTGGCGATGATGTCGTCGGCCTCATAGTCTTCAACCTCGATACAGGCGATGTTGAAGGCGCGGGTCGCGTCACGCGTCAGCGGGAACTGCGGGCGCAGATCCTCGGGCAGGTCGGGGCGGTTGGCCTTGTATTGGGGATAAATCTCGTTGCGGAAGGTCTTGGAAGAATAATCAAAGATCACCGCCGCATGGGTGGGGGCATCGGGGCCCGCGTTGTCCTCGATATACTTGAAGATCATGTTGCAAAACCCCGCCACCGCGCCCACCGGCAACCCGTCGGATTTGCGCGTGAGCGGCGGCAGCGCGTGATAGGCGCGAAAGATGAACGCCGATCCGTCGATCAGATGCAGGTGGCAGCCCTTGCCAAAAGTCATGGTTCGCTCGCCTCGCCAAATGTGCGCTTTGCTTCGATATCGCAATCGTGGGCGATCGCTTGGCCTATTCCCACAAGGGCCACAGACAGAATGGGCGCATGAACGACCAAGCTGAAGCGTTTCGCGAGAGTCTCATCAACCCGGAATCTTGTCCGCGAAATCGCGGTGCACGAACCGCTTGTCGCAATAGCCGCATTCGACAAAGCCCTTGTCGCGGTCGACCGACAGCCAGACGCGCGGATGCCCCAGGCCCTTGCCGCCGTCACAGGCAACGCGCCACTGGCTGACCACTTCGGTTTCGGGGGCGTCGGGTGTCATTGATCTGGCTCCATTCCTTGCCGTGCCGCGCCGGGCGGCGTATGTGGGCACATGATAGCGATCCGGGCGGCATGGGCAAGGGCGCGCCGGGGATTGGTTTGAAACCAGGGTGCAGGCAGGGGGCCAGATGGCGGAAAATGCGATCGAGATCGAGGGGCTGCGCAAGGTCTATGCCGCCTCGGGCGGGGAAAAGCCGAAACTGGCGTTGAAGGGCATTGATCTGAACATCCCCGCCGGGTCGATCTTCGGGTTGCTGGGGCCGAACGGGGCGGGCAAATCGACGCTGATCAACATCCTTGCGGGATTGGTGGTGAAAACCGCGGGGCGGGTGCGGATATGGGGGTTCGATCAGGATGTGAACCCGCGCCAAAGCCGCGCCGCCATCGGGGTGATGCCGCAGGAACTGAACATGGATCCGTTCTTTACCGCGCGCGCCTCGCTTGATGTGCAGGCCGGGCTTTACGGGGTGCCAAAGGCGCAGCGGCGCACGGCGGAAATCCTCGAGATGATCGGGCTGACCGACAAGGCCGATGCCTATGCGCGCACCCTGTCGGGGGGGATGCGGCGGCGGCTGTTGCTGGGCAAGGCGCTGGTGCATCAGCCGCGCATCCTGGTGCTGGATGAACCGACAGCGGGGGTGGATATCGAACTGCGGCAGATGCTTTGGGCCAATGTGCGCAAGCTGAACGCGGCGGGCACCACCATCATCCTGACCACCCATTACCTCGAAGAGGCCGAGGAAATGTGCGATGAAATCGCCATCATCAACCACGGCGCGGTGATCGCGCGCGACAGCACGGCGGCGCTGTTGCAGCGTCTGGATGCCAAAACGCTGGTGATCGTGCCCGAGGGCGAGGTGCCCCATCTGCCCGCCGTGCCGGGCGCCACCAGCGTGACGCGCCGGGGCGACGGCGCGCTGATCTTCGATTATCGGCGCGGCCGGATCACCGCGGGCGCCATTCTGGACGCGGTGCGCGCGGCGGGAATTGTGGTGCGCGACGTCTCCAGCGCCGATCCCAACCTTGAGGATGTGTTCCTGTCGCTGACCTCGGGCGCCCTTGCGGCAGAGGCCGCGCAATGAACGGGGCCGTGCAGGCAGAATATCTGCCGGGGCACGCGGCGCTTCTGGCGCGCTCGGGGCTGGCCTTGCTGCAAGATATACGCAAAATCAGACCCGCAGCGTGACCGCACAAGAAAACGCTCTTTCCCATCCTCTCGAAAAAAATACTCAATTCCCGCGCCCGCCAGGCGCGCGCCGGTCAAGACACT
This sequence comes from Paracoccaceae bacterium, assembly GCA_014359745.1. GTDB lineage: Bacteria > Pseudomonadota > Alphaproteobacteria > Rhodobacterales > Rhodobacteraceae > JACIYW01. Next base: position 17,124 of record JACIYW010000055.1, read on the forward strand.
GCCCGCGGCTGACATCCGCGCCTTAGCTGGCGGCGCGGGTCTGGCGTTTGCGTTCATGCGGGTCAAGGAACCGTTTGCGCAGGCGCACCGCCTTTGGCGTGACCTCGACCAGTTCGTCATCG
>JACIYW010000056.1 GCA_014359745.1 Paracoccaceae bacterium
AATGGAAACGCCGGGAGGAATGCGAAAAGGCGGGCGTCACCGCGATTCTGGGCGCGGGGTTCGACCCCGGTGTGGTCAATGCCTATGCCCGGCTGGCGGCGGATGAATATTTCGACCGCATCGAGGAATTGGACATCATCGATGTGAACGCGGGCAGCCATGGCAAATGGTTCGCCACCAATTTCGACCCGGAAATCAATTTTCGCGAATTCACCGGCGAGGTGTGGTCCTGGCAGAACAGCCAATGGCAATCGAACCAGATGTTCGAGATCCGCCACGATTGGGATCTGCCGGTTGTGGGCACCTCGCAAACCTACATGACCGGCCATGACGAGGTGCATTCGATCTCGCAAAACCTGGGCATCCCGAACGTGCGGTTCTGGATGGGGTTTGGCGACCGCTATATCACCGTGTTCACCGTGCTGAAGAACCTTGGCCTGTTGTCGGAAAAGCCGGTGACGACCGCCGAGGGGCTGGAGGTTGTGCCGCTCAAGGTGGTCAAGGCCTGCCTGCCCGACCCCGCGTCGCTGGCGCCCGATTACACCGGCAAGACCTGCATCGGCGATCTGGCCAAGGGCGTGAAAGACGGCAAGCCGCGCGAGGTGTTCATCTATAACGTTGCCGACCACGCCGAGGCTTACGCCGAGGTGGGCAGCCAAGGCATTTCCTATACCGCCGGCGTGCCGCCCGTGGCCGCGGCATTGCTGATCGCCGGTGGGGAATGGGATGTGGGCCGCATGGCCAATGTCGAAGACCTGCCGCCCCGGCCGTGTCTTGGGCTTTTGAACGATATGGGCCTGCCCACCCGCATCCGCGAAGGGGCGGATGACCGCCCGCTTGACTTCTAGGGCGCGCTACCGCCAATCAGCCGCGATCTGCACCACTGCCCCTTGCATTTGCCGCGCGGGTCGGGTCTGGTAATCGCAACGGACACGACGTCGCGCCGCAGATTGCGGGCGGCGCTTTGCTTTGTGAAGTGAGCGATGGAAAAAATACCAATGACCCGCAGCGGCCATGCCGCGCTGGATGCAGAGTTGAAAAAACTCAAGTCCGAAGAACGGCCCGCCGTGATCCGCGCGATCGCCGAGGCGCGCGAACATGGCGACCTGTCGGAAAACGCCGAATACCATGCCGCCCGCGAAAAGCAGAGCTTTATCGAAGGCCGCATCAAGGAAATCGAAGCCATGCTGTCACGGGCAGAGGTGATCGACCCGTCTAAATTTTCGGGCGCGATCAAGTTCGGGGCAACCGTGACGCTGGTCGATGAAGACACCGACGAGGAAAAGACCTATCGCATCGTCGGCGAGGCCGAGGCGGATATCGAAAACAACCTGCTGAACATCCGTTCGCCCCTGGCGCGCGCGCTGATCGGCAAGGATGAAGGCGACAGCGTGGAAGTTCGCACCCCCGGTGGCGAACGAAGGTATGAGGTTCTGAGAATCCAATATGTCTGAGCCGCAGACGGCACGGGATACTGCCACCGACGCAACCGATGTTCCCCCGGAACGTCCAAGGATCGACCTTGGCGTTTTCGGGCGCGCGGGCGATACCGACACTTCAACCACCGATCTTGTCGCGGCCGGCCTGACGCTTGTGTGGCTTCTGGTGGTGATCGGGATCTATTTCTTTGTTGACCGCACCGGCGCGGGCGGGCCGCCCGCGCTGCTGCTGATCCTCAGCCTTCTGGCGGTCTTCCTGCCGATCGTGCTGATCTGGGTTGTGGCAACGATCGTGCGGGCGGTCACATCCGTGCGGTCGGAAACAGCACGCTTGCGCACGGCCGTGGATGGTATGCGCCACGCCTATGTTGCCTTTCAGCACACGGCCGCCACCGGCGGCATGCGCGGCGATGTGGAAAAGAAGCTGGATGAGATCGCCGCCGCCCAACGCAAGACCGAAGTGGCGATCGCCACCTTCACATCGCGGCGCGACAGTGCGGTTGTCATCGCCTCTGCCGACCGCAGCGCCGCGATGACACTTGCCGTCGAGGATGGCAACGATCAACCCGGCCTTGCCCTGGGCGCGCCGCCGGATGCGCTTGGCGAACCCATCGACAATCCAACCTTTATCCGCGCGCTGAATTTCCCCGAAAACACCGAAGACAGGGCGGGTTTTCGCGCCCTGCGCCGCGCGTTGGAAGACCCGGCCGTGGTGCGCCTTGTGCGGGCCGCGCAGGATGTGCTGACCCTTCTCAGCGAAGAGGGCATCTATATGGATGACCTGAAACCGGATCGCGCCCGCCCCGAGATATGGCGCAAGTTCGCGGCGGGGGAACGGGGGCGGGCGATTGCATCGCTTGGCGGCATCCGCGACCGGTCAAGCCTTGCGCTGACATCCGGGCGCATGCGGCAAGATCCGGTGTTTCGCGACGCGGCGCACCACTTTCTGCGCACCTTCGACAAGACATTCGCAAGCTTCGAGGGGCGCGCCAGCGATCAGGATATCGCCGATCTGGCCGAAACCCGCACCGCGCGCGCCTTCATGCTGATCGGGCGGGTCACCGGTACGTTCGACTGACGCGCCGCCCTGACGCCCGATCAGGCATTCACAAGGGCAATGAAGATCAGCACGCAGATCACAATGATCGCGCCCCAGGTTGAAAACTTGATGAACCCTTCAAAGGTCTTTTCCTGCTCGGTGGTATCCATTTCACCATGTTTATAGTCGGCCATCGTTCGCTCCTGGAATGGTTTTCTGGTGAGTTACCTGATTCACACCGCCATGTCACGCGCAACCCGCAGCCCCGTCATCATGCCGCAATCGCGCCCTGGCAATGACCCCGATTGACTGAAAACTCCGCGCCAGATCACCGCCGCCCTCTTGGCAGTAACGATCCCTTCATCGCCCCCGTGCCGCCGGATCAGTGACCCAGGATCTGGCTCAGGAACAGCTTGGTGCGTTCGGATTTGGGGTTGTTGAAGAACTCTTCGGGTTCGTTCTGTTCCACGATCTGGCCCTGATCCATGAAGATCACGCGGTTGGCCACCTGCCGGGCAAAGCCCATCTCATGCGTCACGCACAGCATGGTCATGCCTTCTTCGGCCAGTTCGATCATCGTATCGAGCACTTCCTTGATCATCTCGGGATCGAGCGCCGATGTCGGTTCGTCGAACAGCATGATCCGGGGCATCATGCACAGGCTGCGCGCAATCGCCACCCGCTGCTGCTGGCCGCCCGACAACTGGCCGGGATATTTGTTCGCCTGTTCGGGGATCTTGACCTTTTCCAGGAAATGCATCGCGGTTTCATCCGCCTCTTTCTTTGACATCTTGCGCACCCAGATCGGGGCCAGCGTGCAGTTTTCCAGGATGGTCAGATGCGGAAACAGGTTGAAATGCTGAAACACCATCCCGACCTCTGACCGCACCTTGTCGATGTTCTTCAGGTCATTGGTCAGCTCGATCCCGTCCACCACGATCTGCCCGGTCTGATGTTCCTCCAGCCGGTTGATGCAGCGGATCAGCGTTGATTTGCCCGAACCAGACGGGCCAGCGATCACGATCCGCTCGCCTCGATTGACGGTCAGGTCGATGTCGCGCAGCACATGAAAGGTGCCGTACCATTTGTTCATCTTGACGATCTGCACCGCGACTTCGTCGCTGACCTGCATCTTGTCACGGTTGATCTGGCGTTCGGTTGCTACATCCGACATGTGCAAGCTCCTTAACGGTGGTCGGTGCGCAGCTTGCGCTCCAGATATTGCGAATAACGGGACATGCTGAAGGTCACGATCCAGAACATCGCACCGATGAACAGGAACAATTCCCAATAGACACCGTTCCAGTCGGTATCGGCGCGGATGGCATTTGACAGGCCGATCGGGTCGAGCAGGCCGATGAACACCACCAGCGTGGTATCCTTGAACAACGCGATGAAATTGCCGACGATGCCGGGGATCGAGATTTTCAGCGCCTGCGGCATGATGATCAGCCGCTGCGCCCGCCAGTAATCCAGACCCAGCGCATCCGCCGCCTCGTACTGCCCGCGGGGCAGCGCCGCAAGGCCGCCGCGGATCGTTTCCGCCTGATAGGCCGCGGCAAACAGCGTGACCATGATGATCACCCGCAGGATGATATCGAAATTGGTGCCGGGCGGCAGGAAATAGTTCAAGAGCAGCGAGGCGGTGAACAACAGCGTGATCAGCGGCACGCCCCGGATGAATTCGATAAAGCCAACGCAGATCGTCTTGACCAGGAACATGTCGGATTGACGCCCCAGCGCCAGCAGGATGCCGATGGGCAGCGACATGGCCACACCGGAAACCCCAATCACGATCGACAGCGTGAAACCGCCGAACTGATCCGATGTTACCGGCTCCAGCCCGATCGGGACGATCCCGGTCAGAACACGCGCGATCGGCCCGCTTAGAAACAGCCACCAGAACACCGGCGCCAGCCCCGCCGCGATAGAGGCGACCAGCGTCGATACCGGCAGCACCAGCCGGTAAACCACCGCCGCGACCACGAAACCCGCCAACGCCATGACCGGAAACCAGATAGACCCGCCCCACAACAGCCAGAAGGCCACGCCGGGATAGATCAGCGAAAACCACATCATCTTGCGCGGAACCCAGGAAAACAGCACCGGAGCCAGCGCCACCAGCATCAGCACCATCGCCAGCACCGGCCGCCAATACAGATCCTGCGGATAAAAGCCGAACAACAACTGGTGCCAACGGTCGCGGATCACCCCGAAACAGGCGCCCGTTGCGCCCTCGCCATAATTGGCGGCCAGGATATCGCGGCATTCGCGCAGTGAATCGGCATTCCACATCGCATGTAGAAACCAGGGGCCGATATGCGTGACCAACAGATATATGAACAGCACCGACAAAACCGTCAGGGTGGAATTCAGCCACCCCGAAAACAGGTTTTCCCGCATCCACCTGACGGCGCCGATCTGTGACGTCGGCGGCGCCTGTTCCGCCAGCATCTCGCTGCGCACGAAAGCCAGGGTGTTGTGGCTGTGAAGGTCGCTCATCTCAACGCTCCTTCATTTTGACGCTGCGATTGTACAGGTTCATCGCCGAGGAAATCATCAGGCTGAGGATCAGATAGATCAGCATCATCAGCAGCATCGCCTCCAGCTCTCGCCCCGTCTGGTTCAGGGTGATACCGCCCAGGGTCGATCGCAGGTCCATATAGCCCACCGCGATGGCCAGCGATGAGTTCTTGGTGATGTTCAGATATTGCGAAATCAGCGGCGGCACGATCACCCGCAGGGCCTGGGGCAGGATCACCAGCTTCATCGTCCGGCTCGGCCGCAAGCCCAGCGCCGATGCCGCCTCTGTCTGACCTTTTGATACCGCCAGAATGCCGGCGCGCACGTTCTCGGCGATGAACGCCCCGGTATAGATCGACAGCGCCAGCCACAGCGAGATCAGCGAATTGCGCATCTGGATGCCGCCCTGAAAGTTGAAGCCTTTCAGTTCCGGCTTGATCACATGAAATCCCAGCGCGAACAGCAGCACGATCACCGGCACCACCAGCACCAGCACCGATTTCCACCAGGTGACCGGGCGAATGCCCGTGGCGTATTGAACGGCGGTGGCGTTGCGCAGGATCAGCCTGTTGACATAGATCGAGGCAATCAGAACCGCCAGGATCGCCAGCAGATCATTACTGATCAGAAAGATCCCGATATCGATATTGCCAAGGCTGTTGGAAAAAACCGGCTCTGGTATGTAAACGCCGCGATTGGTCACCGCGATGCTGTCGAACAGCGACATTGACGCGGTGGGGGTTTCCCCCCGGAACGCGTTGGGCGCCGGCGTGGATTCGGTCATCACCGCGAATATCAGAATGATCCACAGCAGCACCGGCACGTTGCGAAAGGTTTCAACGTAAACCGTCATCAGCTTGGCCACGACCCAGTTCTTCGACAGCCGCAGCACCCCGGCAATGACGCCCAGCACCGTTGCCAGCGCACAGGCCAGCACGGAAACGAAAATCGTGTTCAGCAGCCCCACCAGCATCGCCCGCGCGTGGGTCGAATTGCTGTTGTACTGAATGAAGGTCTGGTTGATGTCATACCCGGCGCGAGAACCCAGAAAGCTGTAATTGAAATCCTTGCCCAGGTTGTGCAGGTTCTGCACCGCGTTATCGACCAGCCAGGCCGCCCCGGCCATGAACAGCATCAGGAACACAACCTGTATCGTGATCGACCGATACCGCGTGTCATAGAGCAGCATGCTCAGACGGAAATTGCCCTTGGGAATGTCGGCTGTAAGTGCCATTTCGTGTAACCCCCTGTTCCCGCGCCGCTATTGACGTTGCTGTTTTGATTCCGGTTGCCCGGTTGCGCAGCGGGAGGCCGACGAGCGGCCAGATGAGGTAAGGGCGCGCCGGTTAAGACGCGCCCTTGCCCCGATCAGATCACCGGAACGGCGGAGAATATTGCAAACCGCCCTGCGTCCACTGGGCGTTAAGCCCGCGGGCCAAGCCGATCGGGGTGGATTCGCCGATGGTGGCGGCGAAAATCTCGCCATAGTTGCCATTGGCGGCAATCGCACGATGCGCCCAGGCGGCGTCAAGGCCGATCATGGCGCCCAGATCGCCTTCCTTGCCCAGAACCCGGTTGATTTCGGGGTTTTCGGTGCCTTTGGCCAGCTCTTCGATATTGGCCGAGGTAATGCCGTATTCTTCCGCAGCGATCAGCGCGTTCAGTGTCCAGCGCACGATATCGGCCCATTTGTCATCGCCCTGGCGTACCAGCGGCCCAAGGGGTTCCTTGGAAATGATCTCGGGCAGCAGGATGTGATCATCGGGGTTGGCAAAGGTCGCGCGGGTCGATGCCAGGCCCGATGCATCGGTGGTGTACACGTCGCAGGCACCGGCAAGGTATTGCTGTTGCGCCTCGGCATTCGATTCGATCGGGACGGGTTCGTATTGCATGTTGTTCTTGCGGAAATAGTCGGCAAGGTTCAACTCGGTCGTGGTGCCGGTCTGGATACAGACGGTCGCGCCAGACAGTTCCTTGGCCGAAGACACGCCCAGCGCCTTGGGAACCATGAAGCCCTGGCCATCGTAATAGTTCACGCCGACAAAGGTGAACCCAAGGTCGGCATCGCGCGAAAACGTCCAGGTCGTGTTGCGCGACAGCACGTCGATTTCGCCCGAGGCCAGCGCCGAGAACCGGGTCTGCGCGGTCAGCGGCGTGAATTTGACCTTGGCCGGGTCACCGACAACAGCCGCCGCCACCGCACGGCATACCGCAACGTCAAAACCCTGCCATTCGCCATTGGCATCGGGCGCCGAAAACCCGGCAAGGCCGGTGCTGACACCGCAGTTCAGATTGCCGCGCGCCTTGACGTCGCCCAGCGTATCGGCCGCAGCAACCCCGGCGGCAAGGCCCGCCACGGTCATGGTGCCAAGAAATAATGCTTTTTTCATGAGATCCTCTTCCTGTTTCATCCCCCCTGTCGGGGGTTGCTCGGGCAGTCGCGAATATGGGCACGCCACGTCGGCCACCCTTTCACTATCGGTCACATTGGGCGATTTACAAAGAACCCGTCAAGGCTGACGTCGCTTTTCTGTTTTTTTCGCACGATATTGTCGATTTTTCGGGCCTGCCTGAAGTTTTTTGTCTTATTTTGTCGGATATCCGGATCAGCTTGCGGTAAAATTCACCAGCCGGTGAAACCGCGCCGCATGATTGAACGCCCGGCGTTTTTCTGCTGCCGTGGCGGCAGCTTCGTCATCCTGGCCCCATTTTTCTGCCTGCCAGTCCTCGTCGATTCGCGACACCTGCCACAACCCGTCAATATCCGCATCCGCATGCAGCGCCCGAAGCCCGATGATCAGGGAACCCGACAGCGCCACAAGATCGTGCAGCGCCGTCAGGGTGAACGGCCCCAGCCCGGCCACCGCCTGCCGCAGCCGCTGCACGCTGTCGGACGGTTGCGCGACATGCATGACCCCCGTGGTCACTGTCAGCCGGGCGCCATGGGTTGCCTCGGCCCAGGCGACAAGCGGATCCCAGGCGTCCACCTGCCGCGCCACCAGATCGCCCGGCGCCTCGGCGCGGTAGCACAGATGATCGGTGGCGCCATAACCCGCTATTTCCGCAACGACGCCCGCGATATTCGGCGCAACCTTGTCGATGGCGGCATTCGCCGATCGGGTCATCGGCATGGCCTCGGGGGTGATGATCTTGTCTTGCGCGTTCCATTCCGCGGCGATGGCCCCGGCCAGTTCGGCGGTCGGCACCACCAGCAGCGCCTTGGCCGGCGTCCTGACCGGGCGGTCATCCAGACGGACGGCGAAACCGGGCCCTTCAGCCACTGCGCGGGCCTCTTTCCAGAACCGTTTCGGCACCCACCCGGTCATGCGAGGCCCTCCAACGCGGCGGGAAGCGCATCGAAATCCGCGATCAGGCAATCGGCCCCGGCGGCGACCAGCGCGTCGACGTCATGATAGCCCCAGGTCACGCCAATGGTGCGAAATCCGGCGGCGCGGCCCATTTCGATGTCAAAGGTGGTGTCGCCGACCATCACCGCCCCGTGTGGCGCGGCCCCGCTGTCGCGCAGCGCCGCAATCAGCATCGAAGGGTGCGGCTTTGACGGGTGATCATCGGCCACTTGAGTCGTTATGAAAAAGCGCCGCAGGTCATGCTCGTCCATCAGCCGATCCAGGCCGCGCCGCGATTTGCCGGTGGCAACCCCCAGCAACACCTCTGGCCGCCGTGCCAGCCCTTCCAACGCCTGCCGCGCCCCCGAATACATCGGCGAAGGCGCTGTCTTGCGATTGGCGGCAAAGCCGGTCTTGTAGGCGTCAAGCATCCGCGCCAGATCATCCGCCGGCACCTCGGGCATCAGCCGCGCCAGCGCGACCGGCAGCGACAGGCCAACGACCGAAAGCGCCTCGGCGCGGGACGGCATCGGCAGGCCAGCCGCCTGAAACGCCAGCGACATGCTGTCAAGGATCTGCAACTGGCTGTCCACCAGCGTGCCATCCACATCGAACACGATCAACCGCAAATCCGGCATCATTCCTCCGCAAACGGATCTTCGGGCACGTCGCGGGGATCCCAGCCCAGGGTTTTCCAGGTGCGCGCCATATGGTCGGGCAAAGGGGCGGTCAGCGCGATGCGCGCGCCGGTGACCGGATGCGTGAACGACAGGGTGCGGGCATGCAGATGCAGCTTGCGGCTGATATCGCCGCCCAGTTGCGCCCCCCAGCCATCGCCCAGGTTTTCCTGCCCGGATCCGCCATATTTGCCATCCCCGATGATCGGATGCCCGATCTCGGCCATATGCGCGCGCAACTGATGCGTGCGCCCGGTGATCGGCACCAGCGCCACCCAGGCCGCGCGTTTGGCCAGCGCCGACAGCACCGCGTAATCGGTGGTGGCGCGCTTTGCGCCCTCGGTCCTGTCCACCTCGCCCGGATGGATGCAGCGCATCTTTTCGGCCTCGCCGCGCGGGCCGTGACCGGCGGATTTGACCAGCCCGAACCGGATCGTGCCCATCTGCGGATGCGGCACCCCGGCGACGATGGCCCAATAGATCTTGCGGGTCTCGCGGGCGCGAAATGCCTCGGACAGGCGCCGCGCCACGCGCGGGGTACGCGCCAGCAGCAGGATCCCCGATGTATCCTTGTCCAGACGGTGCACCAGCGCCGGTTTGTCCTTGTAGCCAAAGCGCAGCGCCTCGGCCAGCGCGTCGACGTGGCGGTTGCCCTGCCCGCTGCCACCTTGCGACGGCAGGCCGGGCGGCTTGTTCAGCGCGATGATGTGCTCGTCTTTCCACAAAACGGCGGCCTGAATCATTGCCTCGTCATCGGCGGCGACACCTTCACGGATATCCGGGGCGGGGGCGGGCGTGTCGGGCAGCGGCGGAATGCGCACCTGCTGGCCGGCCTGCACCCGCGTGGCGGCCTTTACCCGGCCACCATCCACCCGCAGTTCACCCTTGCGGCACATCTTTTCGATCTGACCTTGCGTGACCTGCGGCATCTGCCGCCGCAACCAGCGATCAAGGCGTTGATCACCGTCATCGGCAGCCACCGTCAGCACCTGAACCCCGCTCATGCCCCAAACCCGTTCATGCCAGCACCCCGCGCGCAATCAGAACCCCGGCGAAAAGCGCGCCAATCGACGCCGCCACCGACACCGCGACATAGATCAGCCCCAGCCCGGCCTGCCCGCGTTCCACCATGGTGACGGCATCCAGCGAAAAAGCCGAAAACGTGGTAAAGCCGCCCAGAACCCCGGTCATCACCAAGGGCGCGAACCGCATCGCCCCCCTGACATCCAGAAGAACCCAGGCAAGCCCCATCAGGAACGACCCCACAACATTGACCGTCAGCGTCCCCCAGGGAAAGCCGGGCCCGATCAGGCGCAGCAGTCCGATGTTGGTCATATAGCGCGCAATCGCGCCGATCGCGCCGCCGATCGCCACTTGTATCAGGGTCCAGATCATCGCGTCTCTGTTCATCGCAACCGGCGCGATGTCAAGGGCGGGCGCGCCTTGCCCGGCCTTTTGCCAACCCGGTCAAACCCCGGCCCGCCCTGCCAGTGCGCCATAAAGGCCCTTGGCCAGGTCATCGACATCCTCGCGCCCGCTTGACCTCGTGCGCGCCACCACCGACAAGCTGTCCTGAAGCGCGGAAAAGGGTAAGGTCACATGAAAACCGTCATGATAAAGGGTCTGCCGTTCGGCAATGACCGCCCCTTCGGCCTGATCTCCGGCCCTTGCCAGATGGAGGGGCTGGATCACGCCCGCGCCATCGCCGGGCACCTGGCCGAGGTATGCGCCGATCTGGGCGTGCCGTTCATCTTCAAGGCCAGCTATGACAAGGCCAACCGGACGTCCCTGTCTGCCCAACGCGGCATCGGGATGGAACGGGGGCTGGAGTATCTGGCCCGTATCCGCGACGAATTCGGCTGCCCGGTGCTGACCGATGTGCACGAACCCGCGCAGTGCGCCATTGCCGCGCAAGCCGTGGATATCCTGCAAATCCCCGCCTTCCTGTCGCGCCAGACCGATCTGTTGCTGGCGGCGGGCGAAACCGGACGGGCGATCAACATCAAGAAGGGCCAGTTCCTGGCGCCCTGGGACATGGCCAATGTCGCGGCCAAGGTGGCCTCGACCGGCAATGAAAACATCCTGCTGTGCGAACGCGGCACATCGTTTGGCTACAACATGCTGGTGTCAGACATGCGCGCCCTGCCGATCATGGCCGAAACCGGCTATCCGGTGATCTTTGACGCCACCCATTCGGTGCAACTCCCCGGCGGGCAGGGCGGGTCATCGGGCGGGCAGCGCGAATTCGTGGCGCCGCTGGCGCGCGCGGCGCTGGCGGTGGGCTGTGCCGGCCTCTTCATCGAAACCCACCAAGACCCCGACACCGCCCCATCCGACGGCCCGAACATGGTGCCGCTGGACCGGATGCGCGGCTTGCTGACGCGTCTGGCCGCTTTTGACCGTTTGGCCAAGGACGGCGCCCCGCACGACGGCGCCCCGCATCTTGATCGCTCAGAAAACGCTTTCTCCCATCCTCTCGAAAAAAATACTCATTTCCAGCGCCCGCCACGCGCGCGCCGGTCAAAGCAATGAATCCAACGGGATGAAACCTAACGCGCAGGCCCGGTATTGCCGGAATCCGAAATACCGGGTTGCGGCACGGTAAACACCTGCCCCGGATAGATCAGATCGGGGTCGCGGATCTGGGTGCGATTGGCCTCGAATATACGCATGTACAGGATGCCCTCACCGTAGTTGCGCCGCGAAATACCCCAAAGCGTATTCCCCGGCTGAACCGTGACGGCGCCTGGCTGTGGCGCTGGGGCGGGGGCCGCAGCCACCACCTCCCCCGCTGCTGGAACGGCGGCGGGTGCGATTGCCGGGACGGGCGTGTCCGGCATCGTGACGGGCGCGGCTGTCGGCGCGTCGGGCAGGGTGGCAACCGTTGCCTGCGCCAGACGCGCCGGGTCTTCGCGCTGGAACGGCGTCTCGAACCGCGAGGTGACGGTCGCGTCGGCATCAAGCTGGTCGGCCCGCAAACTGTAGACCCCGGCGGCGACGCCGGGCAAGGCCGAAGCCCAGGTGCCGTTTTCCCCGATCTGCGTCGCGGCGACGGAACGGTTGTCAAGGTAAAGCCGCACGAACGCCCCCGGCGCGCCATGCCCGGCAAGGGTCACAGCGCCCGCCGGATCATAGGTGATCGCATCGATCCGCACCTCTGTCAGCGCTTGCGGCAGGGTTTCGGTGGCGGTGGGGGGCTGGATCAGGTGCACCCCCGTCCGGTCGGACAGGAACAGCGCCGGGGCCGTGGGCGATCCGTCACCCGATTGCGGCGCGGCGGGTATGCGGCCGGTGGCGGGCCCCTGCGCCAGGGGTTGCGATGGCGCCCGCACCTGCGCCGCCGGGCCGGGTTCTGACACCGCATCGGGCGCATCGCCGGGGCCGTCAGCGCGGGGCGCTAAGGTGATCGCCGGGCCTTGGGGCATGACCGTGCGCGGCGCATCGCCGCTGTTTGGGGCCGGTTCGGTGGAGGCGATCTGCGCGGGAGCATCGGCCAAAGTCCGGGCTTTGGTGCTGCCATCGGGGGCGGCGGGTGCGGGCGTTTCGGCTGCCGCGACGGCGGTCTGGTTCGGCGCGATGATCACGCTGGCATCCGATGGGTTGGGGGGCTGATCGCCAAGCTGTGCTTCCAGCGTCAGAACCCGCGCGACGGATGCGGGCGGCAGAGAGAACATGATCACGAAATTGCCGCGCCCGTCGGCCTGGCCATCGCCAACCACCACCCCGTCAATCACCGCCGACACAAGCGCGCCCGAAGGCGCGGTTCCGGCCACCAGCGCATCGCCGCTCGCATCAAGGCGCACCACGTCAAACATGGGTGGCGGCGGGGCGGCGGTTGGTGCCGCAGGGGCCGGATCGGGGGGCGGGGCGATAGTTTCGTTGTTTTGCAATGCCGTGGCGGCCGCCGTGCCTTCCCCGGCCTGTGCCGGGCCTTGTGCGGGCATCTCGGCTGGCGCCTCTGATGGCGTCACGGCGGGGGGCATCACGGCGGGGGGCATCACGGCGGGGGGCGCTGCGGCTATCGGGGCTTGCGGTGCGGCGGGTGCCTCGGGGGGGGCGGTCTTATCCGCGCCGGGGCGGGGCGCCGCCTGGCGTTCGGCCATCGGTCCGGGGGCAATGCCGGGGGCGCCCGGCACCAGCGCATCCCAAAGGCTGACGCCGATCACCAGCGTGACCGCCGCCGCGCCAACCCCCGCCAGCGCCTTGATGCCGCCGCCAAGACTGTTCCAGCTTGCCATTCAACCCCCAGGATCGGCAGAAATTCCCGCCCGCGCTTGTACGAAACTACCAGCGCAGATATCAGGCGTCAAAGACGCCGGATACAAGAGGCAAAACACCCATGAACACCCATAAACGATCGGTTTGTGTCTATTGCGGCGCGCGAGAGGGCCTGCGCCCGGCCTATGCCGAGGCCGCGCGCGGGGTTGGGGCGCTGATCGCGGCGCAGGGCTGGCAACTGGTTTACGGGGCGGGGGATGTGGGCCTTATGGGGGCCGTGGCCCGCACCGCGATGGATGCGGGGGCGGATGCGATGGGGGTGATCCCGGTGCATCTGCTGGCGCGCGAACGGGGGCGGCGCGACCTTTCGCGGTTCGTGGTGACCGAGACCATGCATGAACGCAAGAAGGTGATGTTCATGAATGCCGACGCGGTGGTGGTGCTGCCGGGGGGCGCCGGATCGCTTGACGAATTCTTCGAAGTGCTGACCTGGCGGCAGTTGGGCCTGCACGAAAAGCCGGTGTTCCTGTTCAATGTCGAAGGCTATTGGGCGCCTTTGCTGGCGCTGCTCGATCACATGATCGCCGAGGGGTTTGCCGCCGCCTCGTTGCGCGATTTCGTGACCGTGGTGGATGACCTTGGGGCGCTGGAGCGGGGGGTGATCGCGGCGCTGGGCGGCGACGGGGCGCAGTGACAAGGGCGGTGATCAGGGCCACAAAAGGCACCGAACGGCTGTGCATATCGCGTACATACAGCGTACATATCGCGTGCCGACATCGTGCGTCTTCGCCAGCGCGCCCGATGGGGTGCGGCCGACCCTTGGCGATCCGGGCCGATCGGCGAAAAGGGGCCGGGATGGTGGTTTCCGGTCTCGTGCTTTTCGATGGTCTGGCACGGGGCGCGGTGGCACGGGGCCGATTTCCGGCAGGCGGGTGACTATCCCGACCGGCGCGCGCGAGGCGGGCGTGGGAGATGAGTATTTTTTTCGAGAGGATGGGAGAGAGGGTTTTCGCGGACGGTCAGGGCGCGGGTCTGGATGGGTGCTACACCCGCTCTCGCCTGAGCCGGTGCGGGGCTTTGCGACAGGTCCAAGAGGGTGCGGCGCCGGTTTTCGGGGCGCTATTCGGGGTGGGTGGGCGCCGAGCCGGACGGGGCGCGGTTGGGGCGGGTGACATCGCGCAGCGCCACGTCAAGACATTCCACATCCAGCGCCACCGCGCCGTCGCCCGCAAGGGTCAGGATCACCTGCCCGGCCCCGTCCTCGCCCGGTTCGAACGTCACCGACAGAAGCGACAGCACCGTGTCGCCGTCGCGCGGATCGATGCCCTGGCGGCGGACCGCCAGCACGTCCGAGATGACCAGAAGCGCGCGCACCCGTTCATAGGCGCGGCCATGCCGTTCGGCGGCGGCGCGATCTTCCCACCGGAAGCGGTTCAGCAGCACCGCAAAGCGGCGCGGGCCCTTTTGCCAGCGCATGTCGGCGGCGGTAAATACCGCATCCTGCACCAGCGCGGAGATCACCGGCAGGTCGTCGGGGTCCAACGCCATGAGATGCAACGGCGCCTCTGCCCCGTCTTCGAATCTTGCGTCAGCCATCGGTTTTCACCCGTTCGATCCGGGCACCGCAGGCGCCCAGTTTTTCCTCGACCCGTTCATAGCCCCGATCGAGGTGATAGACCCGGCTGACCACGGTATCGCCTTCGGCCGCAAGCCCGGCCAGGATCAGCGAGACCGAGGCGCGCAGATCGGTGGCCATAACCGGCGCGCCCCGCAGGCGCTGCACGCCGGTGACGGTGGCGGTGCCGCCCTGCACATCGATGCGCGCGCCCATGCGCAGCAATTCGGGGGCGTGCATGAAGCGGTTTTCGAATATCCGTTCTTCCAGCACGCTGACCCCGTCGGCGGTGCACAGGAGCGCCATCATCTGCGCCTGAAGATCGGTCGGAAAGCCGGGGAAGGGTTCGGTCACCACATTCACCGCGCCGACCCGGCCGTTACGGCGCGCCACCCGCAGGCCACCGGGGATGTCGGTGACCCCGACCCCGGCCTCTTCCAGCTTGTCGGCGAAGGCCGCGACCAGATCGCGCCGCCCGCCGATCAGATCGACGCTGCCCCCGGCAATGGCGGGGGCCAGCATATAGGTGCCCAGTTCGATCCGGTCGGTCACGACCGGATGGGTGGCGCCATGCAGGCGGTCAACGCCCTGGATGGTAATCTCTGACGTGCCTTCGCCGGCGATCTGCGCCCCCATCTTGCGCAGGCATTGCGCCAGATCGACGATTTCGGGTTCGCGCGCGGCGTTTTTCAGCACCGTGGTGCCCTTGGCCAGGGTGGCGGCCAGCAGCGCGTTTTCGGTGGCCCCGACCGAGACCGAGGGGAACGCCACCACCGCGCCTTTCAGCCGCCCGCCGGGGGCCGATGCGTGCACATAGCCGTCGCGCAGGTCAAGGGTGGCCCCCATCGCCTCGAAGGCCTTGAGGTGCAGATCGACGGGCCGCGCCCCGATCGCGCAACCGCCGGGCAAGGACACGATGGCGTGCCCGTCGCGCGCCAGCAACGGCCCGAGAACCAGGATCGAGGCGCGCATCTTGCGCACGATGTCATAATCGGCGGTGTGGTTGCTGATCGCATGCGAAGACAGCGCCAGAACCTTGCCATCCTGCATCGCCGACACCTCTGCCCCCAGCGATTGCAAAAGGGTGGTCATGGTGCGGATATCCGACAGGCGCGGCGCGTTCGACAGCGTCAGCGGTTCTTCCGACAGAAGGGTTGCGGGCATCAGCGTCAGGCAGGCGTTTTTGGCGCCCGCGATGGGGATGCTGCCATTCAGTTCGGCCCCGCCGGTGATAACGATCGAATCCATGTGCCTGCCTTGTGTTTGTTGTTGTGGACCGGGCGTTTGCGCGCCCTGCCCCTATGCCTCGTCCGGCGCGGTATTGTCCGCCGCGTCGCGGGTGGGTTCCGCATCGTCACGGGTGGCAGCGGCGCGTTGCCGCGCCTGCGCCTTGCGCCGCCCCAGATTGGCCTTGAGCGCCGCCTTCAACCGCGCATCGCGCGCCGTGGCGGCCGCCGCGCCGGGGGGTGGTTTTTGTGATCCTGCCTTGCTCATCGGGTCTGTTTAACGCAGGCGCGCAACAGCGTCCAGTTTGGGCTTGCACGATGGATCGATTGCGACTATCCACCGCCGAAACGGCGACCAAGGGTAGAAAATCCGCCCGAAAGTCCCGGTTAGGCTGCGGTAGCTCAGTGGTAGAGCACACCCTTGGTAAGGGTGAGGTCGAGAGTTCAATCCTCTCTCGCAGCACCATAATTCCCCAGTATTCAGCCGATATGGGTCATAGGCCGGCCTTGAAGCGGATTTCAGCCCGTCGGGTTCATTGCCTTGACCGGCGCGGGCGTGGCGGGCGTGGGGGATGAGCAACAATGTT
>JACIYW010000057.1 GCA_014359745.1 Paracoccaceae bacterium
AGGGTGCCGCCGCATCCCAGCCAAGGCCGGACCGTTCCACCACCTTGCGCACCAGGCTGTAGCCGTTGGAATGCACCCCCGACGAGGCAAGCCCCAGCAGCACATCGCCCGCCGCCACCCCGCAGGGCAGCGCGCAGCCGCGTTCCATCGCGCCAACCGCAAACCCCGCCAGATCGAAATCACCGCCGTGGTACATGCCCGGCATTTCCGCCGTCTCGCCCCCGATCAGCGCGCAGTTCGATCGGGCGCAGCCTTCGGCGATGCCCTCGATCACCTGTGCGGCGGCATCGGTCTTCAGCGCGGCGGTGGCGAAGTAATCCAGAAAGAACAAAGGCTCCGCCCCTTGGCAGATCAGGTCGTTGACGCACATCGCCACCAGATCGATACCGATCGTATCCAGATGCCCGGTGTCGATGGCGATGCGCAGCTTGGTGCCGACCCCATCGGTGGCCGCCACCAGAACCGGATCGCCGTAGCCCGCCGCCTTCAGATCGAAAAGCGCCCCAAACCCGCCCAGGCCCGACATGACACCCGCGCGCGCGGTGCGCGCCGCCGCCGGTTTGATCCGGTCCACCAACGCATTGCCCGCGTCGATGCTGACCCCCGCATCGGCATAGGTCAGCCCGTTTTTCGTATCGCTCATCGCCGTGATCCCCGTCATTGCGCATCATGCCTGCGCACGCCAGCCGTTGCGCGCCCCTGCCCGCGTCCGCATAAACGATCACGCGCACGCGCGCAACGCATGCGCTTGTGCTTGACCCGCCCCGATGATCTGCTAGGCAGGGCACACCGATTTCGGGCCTGTAGCTCAACGGTTAGAGCAGGGCGCTCATAACGCCTTGGTTGGGGGTTCGAGTCCCTCCGGGCCTACCATCTTGATCTTTTATTGCAAATCCGCACACCATCAGAGCGTCCCTGACCAAAAGGCAGGACCGTCCGAAAAATTTCGCCTTGGCCGCCTTACAGGCGTCCGGTGAGGACCAGAACGAGGACAACAATGACCAGGACGCCGATTACGCCGACCCCGCCGTGTCCGTAGCCATAGCCATAGCCGCCAAAGCGGCCGCTGAAGCCCCCAAGAAGGAAGATGACGAGAATAATCAGGAGAATGGTACCAAGTGACATGACATTTTCCTCTGTTGGCAAATCTGTGCCATTTGATGATGGACCCGTAAACCGATGTGGCTGATGGCCCACGCCGCCGCATCGCCCTGCCCGATCGGATCGGTTATTTTCCCTCTATCGTGACACCCTGCTCACCGATCTTGATGTCGATGCCGGTCTGGCTTTCCTGATAATACAGGTAACCAACGACCGCGACCCCAGCTAGGAGCAGACCGATCACCAGGTAGAGAACGTTGCGATTCATGAAGACTGTCCTTTCGCGCGCTCCGATATCGGAGGGATGCATTCCAATATTTCCCCGGCGATCACGCCAAGGCACCAGCGTTTGGGGCATGCCGACAGGCCCTGCCCCTGTTTGCCGCGCAGCATGTCTTTATAGCCGACCGACGGCATACTGAACCTTACCCCCGAACTTGTCTACCCTATCCTCAGACTCGAGCTTGGTGTCGCCAACCGCCTTGCCGACGGCTTCTTTCACTTTGCGACTTTCGCCGCACCGATCACCCGATCCTTGTCCATGGTACATTCCCTTCGAGAGGTGCTACGCGGCACTCAGATATAACGGCCTTGCGGAAATCTAAACTGATCCAGATCAGACAGGATAACGCGCATTCAAGCGGAATCGCGCACGGGGGCCTGCTGCCCTATCCGTTTCAGGTGTTCGGCCCGAAAGAGGTTGATCAGGCGCGATGCAGCGGGCGTGCGGTTCCAGATGCGGGATGATGTTGCGCCACATGTAGGACGAGGTGACATTGCCGTGCAGAAACACCACCGGATCGGCATCGCCGCCGGTATCCACATAGGCCATCCGATAGCCGTTCACCGAAACCAGCCGCTTTTCATAGCGCATGTACGGTCGATGTTTTCGTTGGCCATTGCCTGCCCCCCCATTGGTCCCCCCATTGGTCCCTTGTGATCTGGCGCGACCATAGCCGGGCCGGGCGCACATCAAAAGCCGGGCAAACACGGGTGACGGGAATCGTGGCCAACTAACGGTGATCAAAGGCCCCCGGCGAGGGCCGGGGGCCAGCGTTGCCCCGTCGGGGGTGGGGCGCTGCCTGCTTGGATATCCGTCAGGGCTGCCGTCATTTGGGGAACATGGAGGTGCCACGGACCAAAGCGCGGTATCCGGCGCCCAGATGTGCGCCGCATCCCCCCTATGGGTAACGCGAAAATGTAACGCCCTGATGTCACCTGTGCTGGCCGCCGGGAGGGCCGTCGGGAGGGCCGCGTTATCGGCGCGAACGGATCATCCCGGTGATGTCATAGGCGCGGGCCAGGATCGGGCCGGCGATGGCCGCGGCCCGGTCGGCGCCTGCCCCCAGCATGCGGTCGATCTCGGCCACGTCCTGCATGATGCGGGTCATCTCGGTGCTGATCGGGGCCAGATGCGCCACGGCCAGATCGGCCAGCGCCGGTTTGAACGCGCCAAAGCCCTGCCCGGCGAACTCTGCCAGCACCGCCTCGGGGGTGCGGCCATCCAGGGCGGCATAGATGTTGATCAGGTTGCGCGCCTCGGGCCGGTCTTTCAGCGCCTCCAGCGTCTCGGGCAGCGGTTCGGCATCGGTGCGGGCCTTGCGGATTTTCTGCGCGATCGTGTCTGCGTCATCGGTCAGGTTGATGCGGCTTTGATCCGAGGGGTCGGATTTCGACATCTTCCTGGTGCCGTCGCGCAGGGACATCACCCGCGTGGCGGCGCCCTCGATCACCGGTTCCACGATGGGAAAGAAATCCACCCCGTAATCATTGTTGAACTTGATGGCGATGTCGCGGGTCAATTCAAGGTGCTGTTTCTGATCCTCGCCCACCGGCACATGGGTTGCGTGATAGACCATGATATCGGCGGCCATCAGGCTGGGATAGGCGAAAAGGCCCACACTTGCCGCCTCGCGGTTCTTGCCGGCCTTGTCCTTGAACTGGGTCATGCGGCCCAGCCAGCCCATGCGCGCCACGCAGTTGAACAGCCACGCCAGTTCGGCATGTTCGGCAACCTGGCTTTGGTTGAACAGGATCGAGCGCGCCGGATCAATGCCCGACGCGATGAACCCCGCCGCCAGTTCGCGGGTGGCATGGCGCAGGCGCGCGGGGTCTTGCCAGACGGTGATCGCGTGCAGATCGACGATGCAATAGATCGTCTCTATCCCCTCGTTCTGCTTTTCGGCAAAGCGTTTGAGCGCGCCAAGGTAATTGCCCAGCGTCAGCCCGCCCGACGGCTGGATACCCGAAAACACCCGTGGCGTGAACGCCGGTGCCGCGCCCGTGCCACCAACCGCATCCGACATGTCGCTCTCCATCTGGAAATTTCCGTCCCGACCGCTTATCGCTGACCCTTGGGGGCGTCAACCGCGCCGCCCGGATCAAGGAGACACGAATGTCCGACGACCACAACGCGCCGCCCCTAAACCCGCTGCCGGTGGTGGTCTGGCTGCTGTTCCTGCCGATGCTGGCGATCGAGGGGGTGATGCAGCTTGGCGCCAGCGGATTTGTCGGCGGGCCGGGGGCGATCGGCTGGCGGCTGCTGGCGGTGCAGGATTTCGGGTTCTATGGCCAGATGCTGCCGATCATGGCGGAACGCGGGCAATACCCGCCCGCGCTGTTGATGCGCTTTGTCAGCTATGCCTTTGTCAATGGCAGCTTTACCCAGTTCCTGTTTGTGGCGGTGTTCCTGCTGGCACTGGGCAAGATGGTGGGCGAGGTGTTTCGCGCCTGGGCGGTGGCCGTCGTGTTTTTCGGCGCGTCGATGTTCGGGGCGCTGGTTTATGGTCTGGTGCTGGGCGATGCGCCGCCGTTGATCGGCGGCTTTCCGGCGGTTTACGGGCTGATCGGGGCGTTCACCTATATTCTGTGGATGAATCTGGCGCATCATGGGGCCAACCCTTACCGGGCGTTTTCCCTGATCGGAATGTTGCTGGGCATTCAGTTGCTGTTTGGGGCGTTGTTCGGGGTGGCACCCGACTGGATCGCCGAACTTGCAGGGTTTGTCGCGGGGTTCGGCCTGTCGTTCCTGGTCAGCCCCGGCGGCTGGTCGCGCATCGTGAAGAAACTGCGTCAAAGATGACGCGGCGCCCCGCCAGAAGGCCCGCCAAAAGGCCCACGGCCAAGCCCCCCCCGCCCCGCGCGCCGGGTGCGGGCCGTTTGGGGCGGGTGCGGCGCTGGCTGCTGCGCGGGGTTCTGGGGGCGGGTGCCCTGATGGTGCTGGCAATCGTGGTCTTTGCGGTGGTGCCGGTGCCGCGCGGCCCCTACATGATCGCCGAATCCTGGCGCCTGGGCGGGATCCGCCGCGACTGGGAACCTATGGCGCGGATATCGCCCGACCTTGCCAGATCTGTGGTCGCGGCCGAGGATGCCAATTTCTGCCTGCACTGGGGGTTTGACATGCGCGCCATCCGCCGCGCGCTGGATGAAAACAGCGGGCGCGGCGCCTCGACCATCAGCCAGCAGGTGGTCAAGAACGTGTTCCTGTGGCAGGGCCGAAGCTGGCCGCGCAAGGCGCTGGAGGCGGTGCTGACCCCGCTGGTCGAAGCGGTGTGGACCAAGCGGCGAATACTGGAGGTCTATCTGAACGTCGCCGAATTTGGCAAAGGCGTCTTTGGGGCCGAGGCGGCGGCGCAGCACTATTTCGGGATCAGCGCCGCGAAACTCAGCCCGACACAGGCTGCGCGTCTGGCCGCAATCCTGCCCGACCCGAAAGGACGCGATGCGGCGAAACCTTCGGCCTTTGTGCGCGAACGCGCCGCCGCGATCATGGACGGGGCGGCCACGATCAAGGCCGATGGCCGCGCCGGGTGTTTCGAGGCGTAGCGGATTGCAGCCCGTCGTGGTCAATTCCCTGAACCGGCGCGCGTGTGGTGGTGTGGGAAATGAGTATTTTTTTCGAGAGGATGGGAGAAGTGTTTTTCTGCGCCCAGGCTGCGGACATGATTGGGCGTAATGCGCGCCAAGGCCGGGATTGCATGGCGGGCCGAACGATCTATGCTTGGCGGGTGAACCAGTGAAAAGGCCAGCCCGTGACCCAACCGCGCGCGCGCGATGATCCGCATGATCTGTTCATCATCGGCGGTGGCATCAATGGCTGCGGCATTGCCCGCGATGCGGCGGGGCGTGGCCTGTCGGTGATGCTGGCGGAGATGGGCGATCTGGCCTCGGCCACCTCGTCGGCCTCGACCAAGCTGTTTCACGGCGGGCTGCGCTATCTGGAATATTTCGAGATCCGGCTGGTGCATGAGGCTTTGGTGGAACGCGAGGTGCTGTTGCGCGCCATGCCGCACATAAGCTGGCCGATGCGCTTTGTGCTGCCCTATCACGGCGATATGCGGTTCGAGGTTGGCACGCCGGTGTCGCGGCTTGTGACCGCCGTCATGCCCTGGATGCGGGGGCGGCGGCCGACCTGGATGATCCGGCTGGGGTTGTTTCTGTATGACCATCTGGGCGGGCGCAAGATCCTGCCCGCGACCACGGCCCTTGATCTGAAAACCGATCCCGCCGGGCGCGCCCTGCAAGGCCGGTTCACCAAGGCGTTCGAATATTCCGATTGCTGGGTCGATGATGCGCGGCTTGTCGCGCTGAATGCCCGCGATGCCGCCGAACGGGGCGCGGTGATCGCGCCGCGCACCAAGGTTGTGGCAGCTTATGTCGAGGGCGGGATATGGCGCATCCGCCTGCAAGACAGCGTAACCGGCGCGTTGCATCACGCCTGTGCAAGGATGCTGATCAATGCCGCCGGGCCATGGGTGGGCCGGGTGATCCACGATACCCTGCATTCCGACAGCCCCGACCATGTGCGCCTGGTGCGCGGCAGCCATATCGTCACCCGCAGGCTGTTCGATCACGACAAATGCTATTTCCTGCAAGGCAGTGACGGGCGCATCATCTTTGCCATCCCGTATGAGCAGGATTTCACCCTGATCGGCACCACCGATGCCGAACACTCAGATCCCGATGAAAAACCCGCCTGCACCGACGCCGAGGTGGACTATCTGTGCGCCTTCGCATCAACCTATTTCGCGCGCCCGGTGGTGCCGGGTGATGTGGTCTGGTCCTATTCCGGGATACGGCCGCTTTATGATGACGGCGCGAAATCGGCCACCGCCGCCACCCGCGATTATGTGCTGAAGGTGGAAACCGGCGCGGGCGCGCCGGTGCTTTCGGTGTTTGGCGGCAAGATCACCACCTACCGCCGCCTGGCCGAGGCGGCGCTTGATCAGGTCGCCGCGCATCTGCCCAAGGTGGCGGGGCGGTGGACAGCGGGCGCGCCCCTGCCCGGCGGGGATTTTGCGGTGAACGGGGTGGCGGCGCTGATTGACGGGTTGTGCGCGCGCTATCCGTTCCTGACCCGCGCATGGGCCGCGCGCCTGACCCGCGCCTATGGCACCGAGGCGGGCGCGATCCTGGGCAGGGCGCGCGCTGCCGCCGATCTGGGCCGGGATTTCGGTGCGACGCTCTCCGAGGCAGAGCTGCGCTGGCTGATGGGTCGGGAATTTGCGCGAACCGCCGAAGATGTGGTCTGGCGGCGATCAAAACTCGGCCTGCGGATGAACGCGGGCCAGATCGCGGCGCTTGACCGATGGATGGCCGATGCGATCAGCCGATCAGACGCGACGCCGCCTGACCCGGCCGGGTGATGCCGATCTGCACCATGTTGGCGATCAGATCCTCGCGCAGGATATGCACCAGATGCGCCGCGCCGCGCGCCCCGAACGCCCCCAGCGCATAGTGAAACGCCCGCCCCAGCATCACATAATCCGCCCCCCGCGCGAAACCGCGCAGAATATCAAGGCCGGTTTCCACGCCACTGTCGAAGATCAGCGGATAATCGGCCCCCACCGCCGCGCGCACCTCTGGCAGCACCTCGATCGCCGCGGGCGCGCCGTCGAACTGCCGCCCGGTGTGGTTCGACACCCAGACCGCATCAACCCCCGCATCGCGCAGCCGCACCGCCACCTCGGGTTCCAGAACCCCCTTGACGATCATCGGCCCGTCCCATTCGGCCCGCGTCGTGGCCAGATACTCCCAATCCGGGGCGGCGCGCAAAAGATAGCCCGCGTGCCCGGTCGAAGGGGCGTTTTTATCGACCTTGAGGTATTCCTCCATCAACCGCAGCCGTGGCGTGCCGTTTTTCAGGGTCCGCAGCGACCAGTCCGGGCAGAGCGCCATCTGCCACAACATCAAGGGCGTCAGCTTTGGCGGAATCGCCAGTTGCGCGCGGCGCTGGCGTTCGCGGCGCGAGGGGCCGGGCACATCCACCGTCAGCACCAGCGTGTGAAAGCCGCTTTGCCTGGCGCGGCGCAGCAGATCGCGGCGGATATCGGGATCGGTGGGCGGGTAAAGCTGAAACCAGCCGCGATCCCCGGCCAGCGGCCCGATTTCCTCGGGCAGGCGGGTGGCGACGGTCGACAGGCCGTAAGGGATACGTTCGGCCACCGCCAGACGCGCCAGCGCCTGTTCGGCCCCCGGCCAGATCAGCCCCGACATGCCCACCGGCGCGATCCCGAAGGGCAGCGCCTGTTCCTGCCCCAGAAACGGCGTCGCAAGATCGGGCACGATCTTGCCCCGAAGCGCCGCGGGGCGAAAACTGATCGCATCGAGGGCGGCGCGGTTGCGCCGTTTTACCGCCTCGGTTCCCGTGGCGCTGTCGACATATTCCCAGACGAAATGCGGTATGCGCCGTTTGCAGGTGGCGCGCAGATCGGTCAGGGCGGGGTGGGTCAGGTCAAGATCCATAGCCTGGTTATAAGCTGCGTCCTGACGCGCGCAATGGGCAGAAATACCCGGCAAATCCGGAACATTGCACGAACAACTGCTTTATCTCGGGCGCGATCCGGGCTACATTCGCGGGCATGAGCACCCATGACGAACAAGACGCGTTTGAAGCCGCCGCCATCCCCCTTTCGGCGCGCGCCATGGCCGCGCGGCCCGCACCCTATCTTGACGGGCTGAACCCCGAACAGCGCGCGGGTGTCGAGGCGCTGGATGGCCCGGTCCTGATGCTTGCGGGGGCGGGCACCGGCAAGACGCGGGCGCTGACCGCGCGCATCGTGCATCTTTTGAACACCGGCCGCGCCCGCCCCAACGAGGTGCTGGCGGTTACCTTTACCAACAAGGCCGCGCGCGAAATGAAGAACCGCGTCGGCGCGATGCTGGGCCACAGCATCGAAGGCATGCCCTGGCTGGGCACCTTTCACGCGATCTGCGTGAAACTGTTGCGCCGCCATGCCGAACTGGCCGGGCTGAAATCCAACTTTACCATCCTTGACACCGATGATCAGGTCCGCCTGCTGAAACAGTTGATCGCGGCCGAGAATATCGATGAAAAGCGCTGGCCCGCGCGGCTGCTGGCAGGCATCATCGACAACTGGAAAAACCGCGCCTGGACGCCCACCAAGGTGCCCGCCGCCGAAGCCGGCGCCTTCAACAATCGCGGCACCGAACTTTACGCCGCCTATCAGCAACGCCTGCGCGATCTGAACGCCTGCGATTTCGGCGATCTGCTGCTGCACATGGTCACGATATTTCAGGCGCACCCGGATGTCTTGGAACAATATCAGCGCTGGTTCAAATTCATCCTGGTCGATGAATATCAGGACACCAATGTCGCGCAATATCTGTGGCTGCGGCTTCTGGCGCGGGGGCACCGCAACATCTGCTGCGTGGGCGATGACGACCAGTCGATCTATGGCTGGCGCGGCGCCGAGGTGGGCAATATCCTGCGGTTCGAGGCGGATTTCCCCGGCGCGCATGTGGTGCGGCTGGAACAGAATTACCGATCGACCGAACATATCCTGGCGGCCGCCTCGGCGGTGATCGCGGGCAATCAGGGGCGGCTGGGCAAGACCCTGTGGACAGCGGCCAAGGGCGGCGAAAAGCTGCGCCTGATCGGCCATTGGGATGCCGAGGAAGAAGCCCGCTGGATCGGCGAAGAGGTCGAGGCACTGGAACGCGGCACCCGTGGCAGTGATCCCGTCAGCCCCGACGGAATGGCGATATTGGTGCGCGCCAGCCACCAGATGCGCGCGTTCGAGGATCGGTTCCTGACCATCGGCCTGCCCTACCGGGTGATCGGCGGGCCACGGTTCTATGAACGGCTGGAAATTCGCGATGCCATGGCCTATTTTCGCCTGGTCACCAGCCCCGCCGACGATCTGGCGTTCGAACGCATCGTCAACACCCCCAAACGCGGCCTTGGCGACAAGGCGCAGCAGACCATCCAGCGCGCCGCGCGCGATGCGGGCGTGACGCTGCTGGAAGGCGCGCGGCGCGTGGTGGCCGAGGGGGCGATCACCGGCAAGGGGGCTGCGCAATTGCGCCAGCTTGTTGCCCAGATCGACCGTTGGCACGCGCTGGCCGGGCAGCCGGGGCAAAGCCATGTTGAGCTGGCCGAACAGATCCTTGACGACAGCGGCTATACCGCCATGTGGCAGGCCGACAAGACGCCCGAGGCGCCGGGGCGGCTGGAAAACCTCAAGGAACTGGTCAAGGCGCTGGAAGGGTTCGAGAACCTGCAAGGGTTTCTGGAACATGTCGCGCTGATCATGGACAATGAGACCGAAGAGGCACAGCCAAAGGTGTCGATCATGACGCTGCACGCCGCCAAGGGGCTGGAATTTCCGGTGGTATTCCTGCCGGGCTGGGAAGACGGGCTCTTTCCCTCGCAACGGTCCATGGATGAAAGCGGGTTGAAGGGGCTCGAGGAAGAGCGCAGGTTGGCCTATGTGGGCATCACCCGCGCGGAACGGCTGTGCACGATTTCATTCGCGGCCAACCGGCGGGTCTACGGGCAATGGCAATCCGCCCTGCCCTCGCGCTTCATAGATGAACTGCCCGCCGAGCATGTCGAGGTGCTGACGCCGCCGGGGCTTTATGGCGGGGGCTTCGGGGCGGCAGGCATGGCGCCCGGAACCGGCGCCCGGATCGAGGATCGCGCCGCGCGCGCCGATGCCTATAATTCGCCGGGCTGGCGGCGGATGCAGGACCGCGCGGGCGAACGCGGCGCGGGCAGCAGCGCGGGCACCGGGGCGGCAAAACAGGCGGTGATCGATCTGGCGGCCGTGTCCAGCTTTACCGAAGGCGACCGGGTATTCCACGTCAAGTTCGGCTATGGCAGCGTGGCCGCGATCGATGCCGACAAGCTGGACGTGGCCTTTGACAAGGCCGGGCACAAGAAACTGGTGGCGCGCTTTGTCGTGGCGGCCGATCAGGCGGATGACGTGCCGTTCTAGCGCCTGTTGCGCGCAATCCGACCCGCGCCCTGACCGCATGAAGAAAACGCTCTTCCCCATCCTCTCGAAAAAAATACTCATTTCCCACGCCCGCCTTGCGCGCCACACAAGGCAATTCACCCGACCGACTGAAAGCCCCCCAAGGCCCGGCACCTGTGCGCCGGGATATCCGCCTGTCACGCGGGCAAAGCAATCATCCGTCTTGCCGAATACGGGTATTCCTGGGGTCGTGCGGGCTGTCCTCGGTGACGGTGGCGGGCCACAACGCGCCCTGCATGCGCACCGACAGGCGGGTGCCGGGGGCGGCAAGATCGGGGCGGACATATCCCATGGCGATGGATTTGCCGAACACCACCGAATACCCGCCCGAGGTCAGGCGGCCAACCCGCGCATCCCCCGCATAAAGCGCCTCGCGGCCCCAGGGATCGGCATCGCCGGGGCCGTCGATCAGCACGGTGACACAGCGCGACCGGATGCCGGTGGCCAGCATCGCCGCCTTGCCATGGAAATCCTTGTCCATGTCGATGAAACGATCCAGGCCCGCCTCCAGCGGGGTGGCGTCGCGACCCAGTTCGGCACCAAAGGCGCGATAGGATTTTTCCTGCCGCAACCAGTTTTGCGCGCGTGCGCCCACCGGTTTCAGCCCATAATCCGCCCCGACCGCAAGGATCTGGTCCCAAAGATAATTCTGCATCTCGATCGGGTGGTGCAACTCCCAGCCCAACTCGCCCGTATAGGCCACGCGGATGGCGCGCACCGGGCACATGCCCAGTTCGATCGGGCGCATGGATAGCCAGGGAAAGCGCTGGTTCGACAGCACGGTGTCGGGCGCGGCGTCGCGCACCAGCGCGCCCAGCACCGCCCGCGCCCGCGGCCCGGCGATGGCAAGGACGCCCCATTGCGTGGTGATGTCCTGTATCTCGATATAGCCGAAATCCTGCATCCGGTCCTGCGCGGCCTTGCGCAGATAATCCGCGTCATAATCGGTCCAGGCGCCCGCGCTGATCAGGTAATAATCGTCGTCGCCCAGGCGCACGACCGTATATTCGCTGCGCGTGGTGCCCGCCCCGGTCAGGGCATAGGTCAGGGTCAGGCGGCCCACCTTTGGCAGGCGGTTGGTGGTGAACCAATCCAGAAACCGGGTGGCGCCGGGGCCTGCCACGCGGTGTTTGGTAAAGGCAGAGGCGTCGATGATCCCGGCGGCTTCGCGGATCGCGCGGGCCTCTGCCCGCGCGTATTCCCACCAGCCGCCGCGCCGGAAACTGCGCGCGGCCTGATCGTCAAAGCCGGGCGGCGCATAGTAATTGGGCCGTTCCCAGCCGTTGACCTGCCCGAATTGCGCGCCCATCGCCCTTTGCCGGTCATAGGCGGGGGCGGTGCGCAGCGGGCGGGCGGCGGGGCGTTCTTCATCGGGGTGGTGCAGGACATAGACGTGATCATAGGCTTCTTCGTTCTTGCGCACCGCGTAATCGGTCGTCATCCAACCGCCGAACCGCCGGGGATCAAGCGCGGCCATGTCGATCCCGGCCTCGCCTTCGGTTATCATCTGGGTCAGGTAATGCCCGGTGCCGCCCGCGGCGGTGATGCCAAAGGAAAACCCCTCGGCCAGCCACATGTTGCGCAGGCCGGGCGCCGGGCCGACCAGCGGGTTGCCATCGGGGGTATAGCAGATCGGGCCGTTGAAATCGTCTTTCAGCCCCACGGTTCGCGAACTGGGGATACGGTGGATCATCGACAGGTATTCCGCCTGGATCCGGTCAAGATCAAGGGGG
Source organism: Paracoccaceae bacterium (assembly GCA_014359745.1). GTDB lineage: Bacteria > Pseudomonadota > Alphaproteobacteria > Rhodobacterales > Rhodobacteraceae > JACIYW01. Next base: position 12,113 of record JACIYW010000057.1, read on the forward strand.
AACAGATCGGCGCGAAAACTGTCGGGCACCCCGTAGGCAAAGCGCGCGGGCGCGCCGCGTTCATAGGGGCCAAGGATCCAGCCGCCGCGTTCCTCGCGCACATACCATTTGGCATCGGCATCGCGCAGCACCGGATGTTCGGGATTGCCGGCCTTGCGCCATGCCTGCAAGGCGGGGTCGGGTTCGGTCACGATATACTGGTGTTCGACGGGGATCGCCGGGATCTTGATGCCCAGCAGCCGCGCGGTGCGTTGGGCGTGGTTGCCCGTTGCGGTCACCACATGTTCGGCGGTGATGTCAAATCGCCCGCCCGACGGAATCAGGTTGCCGCCGCGTTCTTCCATCCGCTCGACCGTCACGATCCATTCGGAACCGGCCCATCGACAGGCCTGCACCTGAACGCGGCGCAGGATCTGCGCCCCGTTCTGGCGCGCCGCCCTGGCCATGGCCTGCGTCACATCGGCGGGGTTGATATAGCCGTCACCGCGGTGAAACAGCGCGCCTTTCAGATCTTCGCTGCGCAACAGCGGCCAGCGGTCGGCGATCTCGGCAGGGGTCAGAAACACATGTTCGACGCCCAGCGTTTCGGCCGTGGCGGAATAAAGGCGGTATTCATCCATGCGCGCATCGGTCTGCGCCATGCGCAGATTGCCCACCACGGCAAAACCGGGATCAAGCCCGGTTTCCGCCGCCAACCCCTTGTAGAACCTGACGGAATAGTCATGGATATGGCCGATGGCAAACCCCATGTTGAACAGTGGCAGCAAGCCCGCCGCGTGCCATGTCGACCCCGATGTCAACTCGTCGCGTTCCACCAGCATCGTGTCCCAGCCCGCGCGGGCAAGGTGGCAGGCAATCGCGGTTCCCACCGCGCCGCCGCCCACCACCAGCGCGCGCACATGGGTTCTGGCGGTCTCGGGGGGGTGGCTGGTCATCGGCGGCTCCGTCAGGGGTTGCCCCATCAATGCCAGATCCCCCACCCGCGCGCCAAACCGTCACGACCCTTGGTGCCGGAAAAACGACATGTGGCGCACGGTTCGCAAAAGGGCCAATCGCAAAAGGGCTTGAGGGCGCCCCCCCGCCACCCTATGACAGTCGCGCGGCCGGTTCGCAGGCGGATGGACCGGGCGCAAACCCCGTGAAGGCGCCGACATCGGCCGAAGGTCGCGTGTTGAAGACAACGCTGGATGCGGGGCTGAATGCGGGGCCGGATGCGGGCGTGATGGAATGGTAGACATACCAGACTTAAAATCTGAGGGGCGTATGCCCGTGGGGGTTCGAGTCCCCCCGCCCGCACCAGACCTTGCGATCATGGGACCAAGTCGCACCCGCAGGGGAGTGAGCAGCTGAACGGCAGACGGATTAGGCAGCGCACTCATTAATTTCTGTTCATTTCCATAACTCTGTGATTCACTTCGTACAATACAACATGCGGGAGGAGGCAATGGCGCGGTCAGACATGAGCGATCTTGAGCGGGACTTCATCAAGGCGGTGCTGCCGAACAAATCGCGCGGCGTGAAGCGGGTGGATGATCGGCGTGTGATCAATGGCATTTTCCACGTCTTGCGCACCGGCATCCCGTGGGCGGACCTGCCCGGTGAATACGGGCCTCCGACAACGATCTACAACCGCTTCAACCGCTGGAGCCATGTCGGCCACTGTGACCGGATCACAGGGCAATCGCTTTTGGATTTTTCGTCCCTCACATACGAACATAGTGCGAACAATATTACGCCTTTCGTGCCGCTGAGCTCGCCCGAACGCCAAATACGGGATCGAGATCGCCCTGGCGGTTCCAAAAGCGATTCCCCTGGACCGGATCATGGAGGCTGTTGCGGATGCGCACAACGTGGATAGGGTCATGGTGGACGGCACCAGCATACGCGTTCACCACTCCGCCGCGACGCTCAAAAAAATGGCCAGCGTCGCTGCATGGGGCGGTCGCGCAGCGGATTAACCACGAAATTACATGTACTTACCAATCAGGATGGCCTGCCGATCCGGTTGCAACTGACGCCGGACCAGGACCATGACGCGTCGGCCTGCAACAGCGGTTCTCATTTCACTCCTATAGTGTTTCGAGGAAAGTTTGAATCGGCGGGATTCCCATCGGGTCTGATTTGTGATTCACCCTGATTGGGAGGATCGCGTAATGCCAACACCGTTGCCAAAGGAACTCCGAGACCGATTTGCGCGGCTGATCGGCGAAGGACTTGCCGGGCGAGAGGCCGCTCGCCGCTTGCAGATATCTGCCGCCACAGGCGGGCGATGGGCGCGACAAATCCGGCGCACGGGCGCTGTGAAGGTCGCACCGATGGACCGCCCGGCCGGGACCGGAAAACTGGCTGCGCATGTTGACTTCTTCCGTGAGCTTGTCACGCAGGATCCGGACATCACGCTGTTTGAATTACGCGACGCGCTCGCCGATGCCGAGGGCGTTACCGTCCACCATTCAGCGATTGCAGGTCTTCTCAAGCGCCTGGGCTTCACGCATAAAAAAAGTCGCTGGTGGGCACCGAGCGGCGGCGCGCAAAGGTAAGACGGCAGCGCGATGACTGGGTCCGACATCGGTCGCCTACCATCGCCCGGATGCCGGACCGCGTTATTTTCCTGGATGGCAAGGAGGATCAGGAAAGGCCCCCGGTGGGGCGTTTCCCCGACGCACGCGGTGAAGACCAATCTCACACGCCTTCGTGGTTGGGCACCGTAAGGCGCGCGGCTGACCATGGACGCGCCATTCGGAAGCTGGGGGACGCAAACTCTGATCGCCGGGCTGACCTGTGATGCGCTGATCGCACCATGGGTTATCAAAGGCGCGATGGATGGACCCGCCTTCGCCGCCTACATTCGAGAGGTGTTGATCCCCGAGATCGCCCCCGGCACAGCGGTCAACCTCGACAACCTCGCAACACACCGAAACACGGAGGCCGCGCAGGCCTTGAAAGAGCACGGCTGCTGGTTCCTCTACCTGCCGCCTTACTCGCCAGACCTGAACCCAATCGAACAGGCCTTCTCCAAACTCAAGGCACACCTTCGACGGATCGGAGCGCGGTCTTTCACCGCAGTCTTCAACGCCATCGGTGAAATCTGTGACCTCTACGATCCCATGGAGTGCTGGAACTACTTTAAGGCTGCCGGTTATGTCTCAAACTGATCTCGAAATGCTCTAATGCCCAAAATGAGAACCGCTGTCCTGCGACGGGGCGCATTGGCCTGTGACGGGGCGCTTTGGATTGCATCGGTCGCGGCTTGGGCCTAGGCTTGATGGTACAGACCCGTTCGCAGACCCCGAAACCAGACAGGACGCGCCGGATGGAGGCAGGCCAGATCAGTTTCAAGGATATGTGCGCGCGTTTCGACGTGACCCCACGCACCCTGCGCTATTACGAATACATCGAACTGCTGCGCCCCCGGCGCGACGGCCGCAGCCGCTTTTACGGCCCGCGCGAGGTGGCGCGGATGATCCTGATTCTGCGCGGCCGCCGCTTTGGGTTCACGCTTGAGGAAATCCGCCAGTGGCTGCAAATCTACGAACATCAGGGAACCGAGGCGCAGATGCAGATCTGGGTTGAGGGTGCCGATCGCCAGCTTGAGGTGCTGGCCCGGCAACGTGCCGAGCTTGACGCCACCATCGCCGACCTGCGCGCGCTGCGCGACAGCGTTGCCAGCGGCCAGATAAAGCGCAGCCGCATCGGATGACACCGGGCGGCGACGGGGATCGGCCAAAGTGACGCGACGTTCTCGTGACGTCGACGCATGGCGGTATTGAAAGGCGCGCGCCCACCCGTCATCTGGAAGGGATCGAAACACCAGCCAAGCCACCCCCAGCAAAGGCACCCTCTGCAAAGCCAACTCCGGCCAAGCCACCTTTAACAACACGGGCAAGACCACTGCGATGACCGACGATGTCATGACCATCCGCGCCATGTGCGACAGTTTCGGGGTTACGCCGCGCACCCTGCGTTTTTATGAGACCAAGGAACTGCTGGCCCCCCGGCGCGACGGCCAGCGCTGCCTTTACACGCGCCGTGACCGGGCGCGCCTGGCCCTGACGCTGCGGGGCAAGCGATTTGGCTTCTCGCTTGAGGAAATTCGCCAGATTCTGGATCTTTACAACCGCGAGGATGGTCCGGCCGAACAGCTTGCCTCGGGCTGCGCCGCTGCGCGCAGGCAGCTTGCCGATCTGACCCGGCGGCGTGCCGACCTTGACGCGGTGATCAACGATCTGCGCGCGCAGATCGCCTGGGCCGACGACGCGCTGCGCGCCCTGAACCGGCAAACAGCGGCGGAATAACCGGCCCGCCACGAAAAACAAGGGAGAGCCTTCCATGCCCAGCTACACCGCCCCAACCAGGGACATCCAGTTCGTGCTGCACGATGTCCTTGACATC
>JACIYW010000058.1 GCA_014359745.1 Paracoccaceae bacterium
GGCTATCGCATTTGGATTTTGGACACACACGGACGTGAACGTACGAGGAACGAAACGTGCTCTCTCATTGCGTTCGCAGGTTGTGAGAGCCGTTTTTCACGCGCAGCTCGGCGGGTCAGTTCCAAATGCGATTCCCCTGGCTTTGGGCGTGGCAATGGTTGACAGGGGCCCGTCGGTCGCCTATTCCCCGGTCTTCAATTGAGGCGCAGCCTGGCAGGGGCCACGGCGCGCAGATGAAGGACAACGGCGATGAAACGCACCTTTCAACCCTCGAACCTGGTCCGCAAACGTCGTCACGGGTTTCGTGCCCGCATGGCGACCAAGGCCGGACGCAAGATTCTGAACGCACGGCGCGCCAAGGGCCGGGCTTCGATCAGCGCCTGATCTGGGCTTTCGGGGAATTCAGATGATGCCGTCGGGGGCAAAGGGCACGCAGAACGGTCCTTTGGCCCCGACGGTTTTGTCATGCCGAAAACCTGCGGCGATGCCTGACACCCTGCGCAAACGTGCGGATTTTCTGCGCGCTGCCGCCGCGCGACGGCAGGGAACGCCGGGCTTCATGCTGCAGGCCCGCCTGCGCGCCCCGGACGAGCGCGCCGAAGGGGTGCGAATCGGCTACACCTGTTCCAAGAAGGTTGGCAATTCGGTGGTGCGCAACCGGGCGCGCCGACGTCTGCGCGAGGTGGCGCGCGCGGTTCTTCCGCATCAAGGCCGCGACGGCTGGGATTATGTGCTGGTCGGCCGCCCCGGTGTGACGGTAACGCGCGACTTTGCGGCCCTGATCGAGGATATGAATCGCGCCCTGGCCCGCATTCATGCCGATACTGCGGGCGGTGCCGCGCCAGGGCGGCCCGCGTGACACCATTGGCCCATATCGTGGCGCTGCCGGTGCGGGCTTACCGGCTGTTCCTGTCGCCATGGCTGGGCAATGGTTGCAGGTTCCAACCGACCTGTTCGGTTTACGCGCTGGAAGCGCTGGAAAACCACGGGGCGATCAGGGGCGGCTGGATGGCGATCCGGCGCATCGGGCGCTGTCATCCGATGGGGGGTGACGGCTACGATCCGGTGCCGCCCGCCACTGGCAAACCCCACGAACACCGGCACTGATCAGGCCGATGCGGGTGAAGCCATCGGCATATGCGCGATCAGCGTGATATCCGCAACCGACAGGCCCCCGGCACCGGATATTTCCGCAAGGAACATCCCGTTCATATGCAGCCGCGCCAAGTCGGGATGATCGGCGTCGGGTTCCAGCGTCACCACCGGGTCGGGATGGGCAAGCGCATCGTAAACCACCAAAAGGCGGTCTTCGGCGGGGTCGTAATCTTCGATCCGGGCGGCGGGGTCGCCTGCGGCGATCCAGTCGCCCAGCACGAAACTGTCGGCGCCGCTGCCGCCATGGGCCTGATCGCCCGCGCCAGCAAGCAGCGTGTCATCACCGGCGCCGCCGTTCAACTGATCGTCCCCGGCAATCAAACCCGGTTCCAGCCCGATCAGCAGATCGTTCCCGGCGCCGCCGTGCAACAGATCGCGCCCCGCGCCGCCCACCAGCGTGTCATCGCCATAGCTGCCGATCAGCGAGTCATCGCCGCCATCGCCCAGCAACAGGTCTTGGCCATCGCCGCCGTTCAGGCTGTCGGCCCCATCACCACCGGCCAGACTGTCATCGCCGATATGGCCTTGCAGCGTGTCATTCCCCGCCCCGCCAAGCGCCCGGTCGTTATCGGCCCCGCCATCGATCATATCGTCCCCGTCGCCGCCCGACAGGCTGTCATTCCCGGCCTCGCCGGTCAGGTAATCGTCACCGGTCGCGCCAAGGATCACGTCATCGCCACCGCGCCCGCCTGACAGATCCCGCCCCGCGCCACCGCTCAGCGTATCCGGTGCCGTTCCGCCGGAAAGGATGCCGCCGTCATCGGGCGCCTGAAGCACCTGCGGCGTGTCGGGAATGTCGACCGAGCCATCGATGGCGGCTGCCGGGGGCGCATCGTCAGATGCCGCGGGGGCGCCGGGAAGGGCGGAAAGGATATCCTGTTGCGGGGCAAGCGGATCGTCAAACCTGTCGTCGAACCCGGCGTCGACATCCGCATCGGCGGGCAAACCCACGGGCAAATCCGCAGGCAAATCCACGGGCGCATCTGTCGGCACCTCCTGCGGCGCGGACGCGCCGTCAGCGGCCAGGTAACTGCCGTTATCGACATGCGTATCGGGTGGCATATCTTCGACCGGGGGTGTGTCTTGTTGCGTCGGCGCGGCATCCTCGGATGATCCCTGTGCTGCGGGTTCTGGCAACGCTTCGGACGGGAAGGTGGCGTTCAGGAAATCGCCAACCGTGGCCTCTGGCTCGGTGTCGTCATGGGCGGTGTCGGCGTCGTTGTCATCCGTGTCTTCCGATCCGGAATTTACCACCGCATCGGCCATGGCCCCGCCAAAGACAATTCCGAATATACCGATCAGGCCCAGCATCTTCACATCCCGGCGGGGCAATCCCCGCATTGGTTAACAATCTGTTATATAACAATATTATAGGGGTGATTGCGGCGCGATTGTGTCACGGCCCCCAACGATATCCGCACAATTTTAGCCACACGTCGCGCGTTTCGCCATCGCTTGTGGCTATAAAGGTTAATGCGGGCAAAGCCAAAACGCGCGGCCTGTTACGCCACTTGATGGAACACAGCCATGCCCAGGCTGATCGAGGGCGGGCTTTGTTTGTCACCCCCCCGGAATCGGGGCAGGGCAAACCGGAATTTCCGCACTGTCTTCAAGGGTGCCGACCGCGCCTTGCTGGCCCGCACATGAAAATGCCCGCCACGAAGGGCGGGCATTTCGGGATCTGCCGGGTGAATTGGGCTTATTTCACGCAGGCGCGCAGAGCTTCCGCGCTGGGGCCGTTCGGTGTGCGGCCCAGGTTGAACGGTGCCGAGGCGTCGCGCCACTGGGCGTAGTCATCCAGATATTCCACCATGCTGAGATAGACCTTGGCGGAATTGGGGTTTTCACAGGCGGTTTCAACGATCACCTCATTGGCCATTTCCTGAACCTTGGCCAGTGTTTCGTCGTCATAACGGTTGATCTCGACCGCATCGTTGAACTTCGCATAGGCCTCTGTCGCGCGTTTTTCGGTAAAGGCAAGCGACCACAACAGCGTGGCATCCGCCGCGATCTGAAGCTTTTCCTGCGTTGCAGGGCTAAGCGCATCCCAGGCGGATTTGTTGATCATCACCCCAAAAACCGAAGCCGACTGATGCCAGCCGGGGGTTGCCCAATATTTGGTCACCTGCTGAAAGCCTGCCGACCAGTCGACATTCGGGGTGGAAAATTCGGCCCCGTCGATCACGCCGCGTTCCAGCGACTGATAAATCTCGCCGCCCGCCATCGACACCTGATTGCCGCCCAGACGTTCCAGCATCTTGCCCTGTTCCAGCCCCGACACGCGCAGGCGTTTGCCCTTCAGATCATCAAGGCTGACGATCGGTGCATTGGTGCGGAAACCGGATTCGTTGTTGGTCACGCCGTAAGGCAGATAGACCATGCCGAACTGGCCATAGATTTCATTGTAAAGCGCGGCACCGCCCCATTGCTGGATCCAGTTCACATAATCCACGGCGTTGAACAGGCTGGCCGTGGTGGCCAGCGGCGAAAAGGCCGCGTCGCGCCCCGCCCAATAGCCGGGCCAGTCGGCGCCGGCCTGAATGGTGCCGGATTCGACCGCGCCGAACACCTCGCCGGCCGGAACAAGCGCGCCACCCTCGAAGAATTCGATCGTCACCTCGTCGCCTGCCAGCTTGTTGGCCAGATCGACAAAATGCTGGTCGGTCGCGATCAGTTCCATCGACGAGGGCCAGGTGGTGGTCATGGTCCAGCGTTCTTGCGCCATGGCCGGGGCCGTCAGGGCCGCCGCTGCGGCGCCCGCCAGGAATACGGTTTTCAAAGTCATTGGTCTCTCCCTTCAACGTTTGAGTTTATCGTGTGTAAAGAACATCCGGCAGCCAGGTGACCAGCGCCGGAAACACCGCTACCAGCAGGCACATCACAATGATGAGCCCGATGAACGGGAACACGCCGCGAATGATGGACGATGTGCGCAGCTCTTTCGGGGCGATGGCGCGCAGGTAGAACAGCGCATAGCCGAATGGCGGCGTCAGGAACGATGTCTGCAACACCACGGCCATGAGGACCACGAACCACAGCAGGTTGACATCGGGCATTTCCTGAATGATCGGCAGGAAGATCGGGAAGGACAGCAGCACGATCCCCGTCCAGTCCAGAAATGCCCCCAGGATGAACACGATCCCCATCATCATGGTGATCAGCATCCAGGGTTCCATATCCAGGGTGCGGATCAGATCCTGCGTGGCGCGCAGCCCGCCGGTGATGTTGAACACCCCGGTAAAGGCCGTGGCGCCCACGATGATGAACAGGATCATCGCAGATGTGCGACCGGTTTCCACCATCGCGCCGTAAAAGCTTTCCAGCCGGAACTTGCCCCGCGCGATCACGATCAAAAGCGCCAGCGCCGCCCCGATGGCCGACGCCTCGGTCGCGGTGGCGATCCCGGCCAGAAGCGATCCCAGAATGCCGAAAATCAGCACCAGCGGCGGCAGCGCTTCCAGCAGCAGCATCCGCACCAGCGTGGCGCGGCCAACCTTTTCGTCGGGTTCCACCGCAGGCGCCAGATCCGGCCGCAGAACCGAGATGACATAGACGTAAAGCGCGTAACTCAGCCCCAGAAGCAAACCGGGCATCATCGCGCCGGCAAACAATTCCCCCACCGACAGCGGCGAATAACTGGCCATCAGGATCAGCATGATCGACGGCGGTATCAGGATCCCCAGACAGCCCGAGGCCGCGATCACCCCCGATGTCAGCGTCGGCGCATAGCCATATTGCAGCATCGGCCGCAGCGCCATCACCCCCATCACCGTGATCGACGCGCCGATGATGCCCGTGGTGGCCGCCAGCAGGATGGAAATGAACACCACCGCCAGCGCCAGCCCGCCCCGCACCCGGCTAAGCATCAGGCGCAGGGTTTCGAACATCCGGTCGGTCACGCCCGAATCCGACAGGAACCGCGCCATCAGCACGAACAGCGGAATGGCGATCAGGGTGTAATTGTCCAGCACATCGCCAAAGATGCGGTTGATCACGATGCCCAGCACCATCGGCTTGCCCGCGATGATCGCCGTCAGCACGGCGGTGCCGCCCAGAACGAAGGCCAGCGGATGCCCCATGAACAACCCGATCACAAGCAGGCTGAACATCAGAATGGCAATAAGTTCGGGGTTCATTCAACGGCCTCCTGCCGGTCGAAGACAATCTTGATCACCTCGGCGATCCCTTGCAGCAACAACAGCCCCGCCGCGACGCACATCGCAATTTTCAGCGGATAAACCGGCATCTGGATCGCGCCATAGGTCACCTCGCCCTGGTTCCAGGATCGCAGCGCGAAATCCCAGGATCGCGTGACGAACACCCAGCCGAACGGAAAGAAGAAGATAAGATATCCCAGCAGATCAATCGCCCGCTGCGCGCCTGCGTTCAGTTTCTCGGTCAGGATATCAACCCGCACATGCGCCTTGTGGCGCAGCGCATAACCACCCAGCATGATGAAATAAAAACCGAAAATCTGCTTTGATACATCAAAGGCCCATCTTGTCGGCTCATTGAACGCATAGCGCAGAATGACATCATAGATGATGATGGCCGCAAACACGATTGCAAGGACCGATACGACCCGCCCCACGATCTCGTTAAGGCCGTTTATCGCACGCACGATCATGATGTTCCCCCCGCGACACCAAACAGTCCCGTAAAGCCGGGCGCCCGCCTTCGGTCAGCCGCCTCCCCTTGGGATGACGTTGGCGTGTTTCATGTGGAAATTCAAGCACCACACACCGTCACCACCAAGAAAACGTTCCTTCGCTTCATCTTGAAAAAATACTTGTCCGTCGATTCCGGTATAAAGTGGCTGGTGGGCGGCAAGGTAGCGCATGCGACTGACAGAGACCCGATCTAAAGCCAGTCGCGCAGGATCGGGATCAGCGGCAGGTCGGCGGGCGGCATCGGGTAGGTGCGCAGATCGGCGGCGCGCACCCATTTCAACACCTGCCCTTCGCGCGGCTGCGGCACGCCTTGCCATTTGCGGCAGGCAAAGACCGGCATCAGCAGGTGAAAATCCGGGTAGGCGTGGCTGGCGAATGTCAGGGGCGCAAGGCAGCTAGCCCATGTGTCGATGCCCAGTTCCTCGTGCAGCTCGCGGATCAGCGCCGCCTCGGGGGTCTCATGCGCTTCCACCTTGCCGCCGGGAAATTCCCACAGGCCGGCCATGGATTTGCCTTCGGGGCGCTGGGCCAGCAACACGCGGCCATCCACGTCGATCAGCGCGACGGCGGAAACCAGGACCAGTTTCAAGAACGATAGTCGGCGTTGATGTCGATATAGCGGTGGGTCAGATCGCAGGTCCAGACCGTCATCGCGGCGCGGCCAAGGCCCAGATCAACGCCGATGCGGATATCCTGCGCCTTCATGATCGCGGCCCCGTCCGCCTCGGCATAGTCCTTGGCCACCTGACCGTCGCGCGCCACCTCTATGTCGCCAAAGCGGATCGACAGGCGGTCGCGATCGGCTTGTGCGCCGGATTTGCCCACGGCCATCACGATGCGGCCCCAGTTCGGATCCTCGCCCGCGATGGCGGTTTTCACCAGGGGCGAATTGGCGATGGAAAACGCCACGCGCCGGGCGTCGGCCTTGTCGACCGCGCCGGTGACGTTGATTTCAACGAATTTCGTCGCCCCTTCGCCATCGCGCACCACCTGATGCGCAAGGTCCAGCATCACCGCCCCCAGCGCCGCCTCGAAGGCGCGGGCGGGTTTGCTGCGCAGATCGGTGATCTCGGGCGCATTCGACTGGCCGGTGGCCGCCACGATCAGCGAGTCAGAGGTCGATGTGTCGCCATCAACCGTTATGGCGTTGAAGCTGGTTTCAACCTGCCGCGACAGGATTTTTTGCAGCCGGTCGGCCGATATTTTGGCGTCGGTAAAGATATAGACCAGCATCGTCGCCATATCGGGGGCGATCATGCCCGAGCCCTTGGCGATCCCGGCGATCCTGATGGTGCCGCCGTCCACGATCACCTCGGCGCTGGCGCCCTTGGCGAAAGTATCGGTGGTCATGATCGCCTTTGCCGCGTCACCGATGCCGTCTGCTGCCAGCCCGGCGGCCAGGTCGGCGATTTTGGCGGTGATCCGATCGTCGGGCAACTGTTCACCGATGACCCCGGTCGATGCGGTGAACACCCGCGACGGCGGCACATCAAGGGCGGCCGCCACCGCGTCGGATATCCGCGCGACAGAGGCCACGCCATTCGCCCCGGTAAAGGCATTGGCATTGCCCGAGTTGACCAGAATAGCCGCCCCGGCGCCGCTGTCGATGCGCCCGGCAAGCTTGGCCTGACAATCCAGAACCGAAGCTGCCCGTGTCGCCGACCGGGTGAACACCCCGGCAATTGCGGTGCCGGGGGCCAGCCGCACCAGCATCACATCGGTGCGGTCGGGATAGCGCACACCGGCGGCCACGGCCGCAAATTCGACCCCGCCGATAACCGGCAGCGCCGGAAACCCGCCCTTTGGTGCCAGCGGAGAGACGATCTTTACCTTGGCAGGTTTGGCAGCCTGCGGGGCGGGCGCGACATCGGCCTTTTTCAGGGCCTGTTTTTTCGACGACTTGGCGGCTTTCGCCTTGGTCTTTGCCTTGTCATCCTTGCCCTTGTCACTCTTGGCCTTTGTCTTTGTGTTCTTGGCCATGGCGTCCCCCGCAGATGATGCTGTGTCTAGTTCTGCAAAAGGTTCTGATTGCTCAGCACGCTGCGGTCAACCCCTTCGGTGGATCGGGTGATGCTGGCCGCGTCGGTGACCTTGCCGATCAGCGCTTCGGCGGCCTGCCGCTGAAGCGTGCCGGCAAGTTCCTCGCGGGCTTCTTCCAGGGTGGGGGCGGTGGTTTGGCGGGTATCGTTAAGCTTGATCAGATGCCAGCCGAATTGCGTCTGGACCGGGCCTGCCACCTCGCCCTTTTTCATCGCTTTGATCGCGGTTTCGAACTCCGGCACCATCGCACCCTCGCCGAACCAGCCCAGATCGCCACCGGATTGCGCGGCGCCATCGGTTGAATGTTCCTTGGCCTGTTCGGCGAAATCGGCGCCGCCGTCGATCGCGGCCTTGATGGTTTTGGCCTCTTCCTCGGTCTCCACGATGATATGGGCGGCGTTGTATTCGGTGGCGGGCACAAAATCGCCATAGGTGCTTTCATAAAGCGCCTTGATCGCCTCATCGGTGACGGCAGACTCCGCCGCGCGGGCCAACGCGGCCCCGGCCAGGTAAGACCGGCGGTTGGTTTCCAGCGCAAGCTTGTCGGTGCGGCTCAGGTCATCGCCAAGGTTCTGGACCAGCGCGGTCTGCTGTATCAACTGTTCCAGAATCCCGTCGAACAGCACCTCATCGGGCAGTTGCCGGTATTGCTGGGGCAACTGGCCGCGTAACGAGATCATGTCGCCCACGGTGATTTCGGTGCCATTGACGGTGGCAACGACGGTATCGGCTGTGGCATCGACCTTTGGCGCGGTTTTTTCAGCGGTGGCGGCGGGCTCTGCGGCCTTTCCGGTTGCGCTGTCTTGCGCCATGGCGGGCGATGTGATCGCCAGTGCTGCGGCGAGGCCGGCAAAAAGTCGTATTCTGGTGGTCATGTCGTCTCTCCTGCATGGGCCATGCCGGCCCCTTGACGTTGACACTCCGCAGACAGCCGCTTACATCGCCAATGGCTGGCCGAGACCGCCCGCAGGTGTGTGACGTTCTAGGCGTGCGCATCGGGCGGGACAAGGCCAAGGCCATAACGAACCTGTCACGGCGCGGCAATCGGAGAAAACATGCTTGGTCTGGGAACTCTCGCCAAAAAGGTGTTTGGCACGCCGAATGACCGCAAGATCAAGGCGACACGTCCGATCGTTGAAAAGATCAACGCGCTGGAGCCTGAATATTCCGCCCTGTCCGACGAAGGGCTGAAGGCCAAGACGGTGGAATTCAAGGAGCGGGTGGAAAAAGGCGAAAGCCTTGACGATCTGCTGCCCGAGGCTTTCGCCAATTGCCGCGAGGCGGCGCGCCGCGCCCTGGGCCTGCGGGCCTTTGACGTGCAGCTCATGGGCGGGATCTTTCTGCATCAGGGCAATATCGCCGAAATGAAAACCGGCGAGGGCAAGACACTTGTCGCCACCTTTCCGGCCTATCTGAACGCGCTGACCGGCAAGGGCGTGCATATCGTCACCGTCAACGATTACCTTGTGCGCCGCGATGCGGAATGGATGGGCAAGGTTTATGCCGCCCTGGGCATGACAACCGGTGTCATCGTGCCCCACCAGCCAGACGCGGAAAAACGCGCCGGGTATCAGGCCGATATCAGCTATGCCACCAATAACGAACTTGGCTTTGACTATCTGCGCGACAACATGCGCTCTGAACTCAAGGACATGGTGCAGCGCGGCCATTTCTATGCCATCGTCGACGAGGTGGACAGCATCCTGATCGACGAGGCGCGCACACCCCTGATAATTTCCGGCCCGTCGCAGGACCGATCCGACCTGTATCGCACCATAGATCGGTTCATCCCCGATCTTTTGCCCGAACATTACGCGCTCGATGAAAAAACCCGCAACGTGACCTATACCGAAGAGGGCAACGAATTCATCGAGGACAAGCTTCTGAAAGCTGGCATCCTGCCCGAAGGCCAGTCGCTTTATGATCCCGAATCCGCCTCATTGGTGCATCACGTCACCCAGGGGCTGCGGGCACACAAGCTGTTCCAGAAGGAAAAGGACTATATCGTCCGCAATGGCGAAGTGATGCTGATCGATGAATTTTCCGGCCGCATGATGCAGGGTCGGCGCCTGTCGGACGGGCTTCATCAGGCGATCGAGGCCAAGGAAGGCGTCGAGATTCAGCCGGAAAACATCACCCTCGCCTCTGTCACCTTCCAGAACTATTTCCGGCTTTACGAAAAACTTTCAGGCATGACCGGCACGGCCGTGACCGAGGCCGAGGAATTCGCCGAAATCTATCGCCTCGGCGTGGTCGAGGTGCCAACCAACAAGCCGATCATGCGCATCGATGAACACGATCAGGTTTACCGCACCGTGCGCGAGAAATATCAGGGCGTGATCGAATCGATCAACGAAGCCCATGCCAAGGGCCAGCCGATCCTTGTCGGCACCACCTCGATCGAGAAATCGGAAGAACTGTCCAGGCTCCTGAAAGATGCCGGGATCGAACACAACGTCCTCAACGCCCGCCACCACGAACAAGAGGCCAAGATCGTGGCCGAGGCCGGCCGCCTTGGCGCGGTCACCATCGCCACCAACATGGCCGGGCGCGGCACCGATATTCAGCTTGGCGGCAATGTCGAACTGAAGGTGCTGGAAGAACTCGCCGCCAACCCCGACGCCCATCCCGACGAGGTGCGCGCCCGGATAGAGGCCGAACATGCCGATGAAAAGGCCAGGGTGATAGAGGCCGGCGGCCTGTTCGTGCTGGCCACCGAACGCCACGAAAGCCGCCGCATCGACAACCAGTTGCGCGGCCGGTCCGGTCGGCAGGGCGATCCGGGCCGATCCAGTTTCTTCCTGTCGCTTCAGGATGATCTGATGCGGATTTTCGGGTCGGAGCGGCTGGAAAAGGTTCTGTCCTCGCTGGGCATGAAGGAAGGCGAGGCTATCGTGCACCCCTGGGTGAACAAATCGCTGGAAAAGGCCCAGGCCAAAGTCGAGGGCCGCAACTTTGATATCCGCAAGCAATTGCTGAAATTCGACGATGTGATGAACGATCAGCGCAAGGTGATCTTCGGCCAGCGCATGGAGATCATGGAGGCCGAGGATCTTTCGGAAATCGTCGCCGATATGCGCCATCAGGTCATCGATGACCTGGTCGATGAATACCTGCCGCCGAAATCCTATGCCGATCAGTGGGATGTGCAGGGCCTTTATGCCGCCTGCCTGCAAAAACTGGGCATCGACGTGCCGGTCATCGGTTGGGCCGATGAAGACGGCGTTGATCAGGATATCGTGCGCGAACGCCTGTATGAGGCGTCGGATACCTTCATGTCCGAAAAGGCCGAAAAATTCGGTGCCGAAACGATGCGCACCATCGAAAAGCAGTTGCTGCTGCAAACCATCGATACCAAATGGCGCGAACATCTGCTGACGCTGGATCACCTGCGATCGGTCGTCGGCTTTCGCGGCTATGCGCAGCGCGATCCGCTGAACGAATACAAGACCGAAGGATTTGGCCTTTTCGAAAGCATGCTCAATTCCCTTCGCGTCGATGTAACCGAAAAACTGGCGCAGATCCGGCCCCTGTCGCAAGAGGAACAGCAGGCGATGCTGCAACGGTTGGCCCAGCAGCAAGAACAGTTGCAGGCCGCCGCCGATCCGGCGCCGGTCGAAACCGCGCCCGCAACCCCGCTTCTGGCCGGATTTGACGAAGCCGACCCCACCACATGGGGTGATCCCGGACGCAATGATCCCTGTCCCTGCGGATCGGGCAACAAGTTCAAACATTGCCACGGGCGCTTCGCCTGATCGGCGTTTCAGGCGAAATTGCGGCGTTGGTTGGCGCGGTTTCCGGGACAATTCCAGATATTGTTGCCTATACAGAACCTTTTCCCGCATTTGGTGTGGCGCCTGCCGCCAATACCCGCTGCAAATGACATCGGGCCGACATTCGATTGCCGTTTTCCCCGCTTATGGTCGATTTCAAGACCTTAGCGGATGGAGGGTTCAGTGACACCGATCAGAAAAGTGGCAATGGTCACGACCACCTTGTCAATTGCGATGGGAATCGGCCAGGTGATGCAATCGCAAGCGCCGGGCATTCAGTCTGAGGCGGCGTCTTCGGCCTCCAGCCCCTCCGATGCCGCCATTCCGGTCAAGGTGACGCTTCTGGCCGCGACCGAAACCGGCGCCACCACCTTGCCGAACCTGCCCGACAGCACGGCGGCCCTGCCGTTCCGCCCGGTTGGCCTGTCGGGGTATGTGTTGCCCGACGATGGGCTGATCGCGGTCCCGGCCGCCAAACCCGACAACCGCGCCCCGTCTTGTGACATGGGCCTGTCGGTGGCGGCCACCCCGGCGGCGATGCTGGCGCTGCGCGTTGATGCGCCCTGCCGCACCAACGCGCGGGTGGTGATCCGGCACGCCGGGCTGGCGATCACCGGGCGCACGAATGACCTCGGTCAGATGCAGGTCGGGATACCGGCGCTGGCCGCGCAGGCCAGGGTATCGGTCGCGTTTGCCGATGGCGCCACGCTGAGCGCAGGCGCCGAGGTGCCCGACCTTGCCGATTTCGACCGCGTCGGCATTCAATGGCCGGGCAAGGCGGCGTTCGAACTGCATGCGCTGGAATTCGGCGCGACCGAAAACAGCCGGGGCCATGTTTCCGCCGTCGATCCCCGCAACCCCGCCTACGGCGAACGTGGCGCGGGGGGATTCATGTCGATCCTGGGCGATGCAGGCGTGGCCGAGCCGCTGCTGGCCGAGGTCTACAGCTTTCCCGCCGCGCATATGACGCAATCCGGCACGGTGCGGATTTACCTTGAGGCGGCGGTAACACCCGATACCTGCGGGCGCGTGATCACCGGCAAAACCCTTGATCTGCGTCAGGGGTCACGGTTGCGGATGATGGATCTGTCTTTGCCGATGCCCGATTGTGATGCGTTGGGGCAACTTCTGGTGTTGAAAAATCTTCTTCCAGACATGAAGATCGCGCGAAACTGAAAAGGCGCGCGCCCCTCCATGGATCTTGCCCGATGCGCGGCAGTATGTGCCGCGCTTTTTCTTTTCCCCCTGCCTGTCGCGGCGCAGGATGTGACGCTGACGGCGCGCGATGGCACGTTGCAGCTTAGCGGCACCATGCAAAGCCATGACGGTGAATTCTACCACGTTCAAACCGATTTCGGCCTGTTGACGCTGGATGCGCAGGGCGTGGTCTGCACCGGCCCCGGTTGCCCCGATCTTGAGGCATATGTGGCCGAGGCCCGGATTTTCGGCGCGCCCCAGATCGGCGAGACCCTGTTTGCGGCCCTGATCGGCGGCTATGCCGAGGCTGCGGGCCTGCGACAGACCCACCTAGCGGAGGGGGCGACGCAGTTTACACAGGTGCTTGCCGATCCGGGGTCGGGCCGGGATCGGGCGCGGCTGCACTATCGGCTGTTCGGATCGGATCACGGGTTGGCGCGGCTCGCCGACGGTCGCGCCGATCTGGCCCTGTCCTATCGCGAGGCGCCGGACAATCCGCGCGGGCGGGTGCTGGCGCTTGATGCCTTTGTGCCGCTGGTGGGGCAGGAAAATCCGCTTGCATCGATCAGCCTGCCGGATCTGGCGGCGGTGCTGGCGGGAAGGATCACCGATTGGGGGGCGCTGGGCGGCACGGCGGGCGCGCCGATCATGCTGCATGCGCTGGGGGCGCGGTCGGGGCTGCAACGGCAGCTTGAAACGCTTTTGCCCGGTCGGGTCACGGCGGGGGCGGTGCGTCATGCCACCCCGGCAGAGCTGGCCGATGCGGTGGCACGCGATCCCGACGCGCTGGGCGTCGGGGTTTATTCCGACACCGGCGGCGCGCGGGTGCTGGCGATTTCGGGCGCCTGCGGGATTACGCTTTCGGCCACCCCCGAAAGCCTGAAGGCAGAGGATTATCCACTGCCCGCGCCGACCTACCTGTACCTGCCACACCACCGGCTGCCGCTTGTGCTGCGCGCGGTGCTTGACTTTGTCGCCACACCGCGCGGTCAGGCCGAAATCCGCCGGGCCGGGCTGGTGGATCTGACGCCTGCCGCGACCGGTATCGCCGGGCAGGGCGCCCGGCTGGCCGATGCGATCACGGCCGCGGGCCCCGAGGTGGATCTGGCGGAACTGCAACGGCTGGTCGCGGCAATGCGAGGTGCGCGGCGGCTGTCAACCACGTTCCGGTTTCGGGACGGGTCGGCAGACCTGGACACGCAATCGCGCGGCAATCTGGCCGATCTGGCCCGCGGGCTGGAATCGGGCGCGCATGCCGGACTGGGGATAACGTTTATCGGGTTCAGCGACGGAAACGGGCCGGCCGGACCAAACCGCGATCTGGCCCTGCGCCGGGCGGGGGCGGTGCGCGATGCCTTGCTGGCGATGTTGCGGCTGCCCCGCGACGCCTGGCCCGACATCTCGGTCGATAGTTTCGGCGAGGCGCTGCCGATCGCCTGCGACGACACCGACCGGGGCCGCCACATCAACCGCCGGGTCGAGGTGTGGCTGCGATAGCCAAACCGCCGTGGCGGTTCGCCGGGGCTGGGCCGCCCCGAAAAGCAGTGCCCGCACCGCCTGGCGCATGTTACGCCCAATCAAACCCGCACCTTAACCGCCCGACAAAACGCTCGCTCATTTCATCTTGGAAAAAGTACTCATGTTCTACGTCGAAAGTGCGCGCGCCGGTCAGGGGAATTACCCCGACCGCCCACACCCCTACAGATAGCCGGCGCTGCGAAAGCTCAGTTCGCGTTCCTTGCCGATGATCAGGTGATCGTGAAGCACGATCGACAGCGCCTCGGCCGCCGCGTGGATCTGCGCGGTCATCGAGATATCGGCATCCGAAGGCGTGGGATCGCCCGATGGGTGATTGTGCACAAGGATCAGCGCCGAGGCGTTCAGTTCCAGCGCGCGCTTGACCACCTCACGCGGGTAGACGGGCACATGATCGACCGTGCCGCGCGCCTGTTCCTCATCCGCGATCAGCACATTCTTGCGATCCAGGTACAGCACGCGAAACTGTTCGGTTTCACGATGCGCCATCGAAGTGTGGCAGTAATCCAGCAACGCCGTCCACCCGGCAAGAACCGGGCGATGCATGACCCGCGCGCGCGCCATGCGATGCGCCGCGGCTTCGACGATCTTCAGTTCCTGCACCACCGCATCACCCACGCCCTGCACATCGGCCAGCCTGTGTGGAGGGGCCGACAGCACCCGGTTGAAATCGCCGAACGTGTCAAGCAGGCGGCGCGCCAGCGGTTTCACATCCTGCCGGGGAATGGCGCGAAACAGGACCAGTTCCAGCAGTTCGTAATCCGGCATCGCCGCCGCGCCGCCCTGCATGAAACGGCTTCGCAGGCGTTTGCGGTGATCGGCGATATAGGATGGCAGTTTGCCCGGCCCGGCGGCCCCCGCGGGCACGATCACGTCATCCGCGTCGAAAAGCGGCAAGGCCGTGTCTGAAAAGGCGCGATTCGGGCACATGTTCCGACCATCGCGGCTTGTGGTGAAGATTTCGTTAACCGCCGCGTGGCGCGGCTTTCGGCGTGGGACAAGTGGTTTCCCCAAGATGAACGGCAAAACCGGCGATTGGCAAGCTGATGTCAATCGGTTGGATTTTCTTGTCGGCTGTTACCGGGCGGACGCCGCCGCGGCTTCGGTCAGACCCTTTCACAGGTGATGGCGGGGGGCGCGCGGAAGACCGCTGTCATCAGACCGATCATCTGGGACAGCGCCTCTTCGGTGTCTGCGGGGTCGTAGACGAGAGCGGTTTCAGTGATCTCGCCAAGGCGCAAACGCTCTGTTCCGGCCATCGCGAAGGCCAGAGCCCCAACCATGGTGTGATGGCGCCATTGCAGATCGCGGGGGGCAAGATCGGGCAGGGCGCGGGCCAATGCTGCCAGGAAAGACGCCCCCGTGCGGGTGAAATGCCGCGCAAGCATATCCCGCATGAAACTGTGGTGAGATTGCAGAAGTTGCGTCTGGATATGCGCAAAATTTCGCCGCCGCCGTGGGTTTTCGAATCCGTCCCTCAGGCTTGGTTCGATATAGGCGGCAAGGATATCTTCCAGCCGGGGCGCCGCATCCGCCGGGTTTGCGCACAGCGAAAGGCGGCGCATGCGTTCCTGTAAAAGCGGTTCCACAAGCCGTTCGAACACCGCCTCGTACAGCGCCTGCTTCGTGCCGAAATAATAGAACACCGCCCCGCCATTGGCATTGGCCGCCCGCTGAATGTCGCGCACCGAGGCGCCGTCATATCCGGCGGCGGCAAACTGATCTTCGGCGACATTGAGTATCGCGTCGCGTGTTGATGTTTCCTGCGCGGCCCGTTGGCCATTCGCCTTGCTCCTTGAATTTGTCTTGTTCACTTACTGTCCCCCTACTCTTCACGCCTAACCCATTCAACTGAATGAAACCGGTGGTTTACAGTTGGACAGCATCTTTAAGTTGTCAACCGTTTCCAGAATATCTTCACAAGATTGCGACACTCTCCACCAGGGATGCGAACCTGGCCCCAGGTAATTAGAGTGTCGAAGCAAAAATCAGGGGAAACCGGACGTAGAAAAGAAATAATTGAATATATTGGAAATATGCCCTAGAATATTTCTTAGCTTTGCT
>JACIYW010000059.1 GCA_014359745.1 Paracoccaceae bacterium
GTGTTGGTGGAGATCGGCACATAAAATACCAACATGCCGGGGACAAGGCTGATATCGGCCACGCCCGCCGCCAGGTCAGCGGTGGCGGCATCGGCGCTGCCCGCGATATTTGTCAGGCGCAGCACCCCGCCATCGGCGGTGGCGGCACGGCGCGCGTCGGCCTCGTCCGTGATGGCCTGGTCGATATTGCTCAGGGCCGATCCGGCGGGCATATCCGCGATCAGGGTTGCCGTGCCGTCGCCCGCGTGTTCATAGACGGTGAAGGCGATCAGCGGGTCGGCGCTGTCCACCTTGAACTGCGCCGCGATCGCCGTGGCGGCCAAACCGGACGCGACATCCGGATAGATCGGATCGGCGGCAAATGCCTGGTCTTCAAGGCCGTTGATGCGGTTCTGCACATCATAACCCCAATCGCGGATCTCCGCCTTCACGGGATTATGTGCGCCAGCATCGCGCCAGATCATCCCGGCCCCACCGTGTGGATAGGTCATTTGGTCCCTCTTTCGATTTTCAGATGGTCAAGCGATGGTCGCCGTCACCGGCCCGGCATCGCTGGCGGAATTCACGTTCGACACGTTCACCGAACGCGCGGTCCAATCGAAGGTGCCCGCGCCGCTGGTATCGACAAACGATATCGCCGATCCCGGCCCGGCATAGACCACGCCGACCAGGGCGGCATCGCGGTAGATTTCGGTTTTCCACAGGCTGGCACTGGTCGATGCGGTCATTTCCACCAGCGCCGCGCCGCCGCCCGCATCCGTCACCACCAGCCCTGTCGGCGGCAGCGGCGGTTCGGTAACGGCAGAGGCCACGACATTCTGGATCATCACGGCAGCGCCAACCATGCCGCCCGGCGTCACGAATGCCAGCGAAATATCATATTGCTGCCCGTCGATCAGTCCCGGCACAGTCACCGATGTCGTGGCCGCGCCAACCGAAACGTCCTGCCAGTTTGCCTGACCTGACTTGGTGACTTTCAAGAGCGGCGACAGCGCATCGCTGGGCGGCGCTTGCCACGCCACGCCAATTCCCGCCACGAAGACATTGACCGCCGACTGGATGCCAGCCGCCGCCGCCGTGACATTCTGCGGCACCGGCACCCCTGCGGAAGTATCTGGTTCCGGCAATTGCTGCACCGATCCCTGTTCGGCCAGCGACAGGGTGAATGCCGCGGCATCTATCCTGCGCAGGGTCAGCCCGACCGATCGTAAAAGCCCTTTCTCGAAGCTGGCTGAATGGCGCGTGACCTCGTAATTGCCGATCAGTCCAAGCTGCGGCACGTTCAGCGCGATGGTGTCTTCATAGATCGCGGGCAGCGCCTTTGGTTTGCACAGCAGGGTGATTTCCTGCCTTGGATTGTCGCGTTCGGTGTGGATCTTCATCACCTGCCTTGCCTGACGATGCGACGGGCACATCAGCAGGCTTTTGTCCGGGCCGGGAAGCACCTCGCCATCCTCGGCAACGCGGGTCTCATCCAGCCATGGCTTGGCATCGACTTCGATGAAGCCAAGATCGTGGCTGGTGAACCGCGCTGGCAATTCGTTGTAGCGTTCCAGCACGTCCGGGCCGCTGTTCACCTCCTGCACTTCAAGGATATCCCCGTAGACCAGCGTGAATTCCGGGTCTGTCCAGGCACCGACTTTCAGCCCGACCTTGCCGGTCGGCTTCAACCTGATGCGACCGGCGCAGGCGGCCAGCATCCGCCCCAGCACGTTCTGGGGCTTTTCGTTCAGCAGGTAAGACCCGGTGATGCGGTACAGCTTTTCGGTGCCGCCCGCCGACAGGGCGACGTCGCGGTCGCAGATATCGGCCTGATCGGCGATGTCCTGGCTGTCAAAGGCGTTCGGCCGGTTGAACCCGTCCGGCGATGCCACATAATCCGCGATTGCCAGCGCCATGTTTTCGGTGAACACCGTCAACCCGCTGCGCGGATCGTGGCACTTGGTGGTTTCCGCCACGACCGAAAGCGCCGGTTCATTGTTTGGATACATCGCCCGGTATTCTTCGGCGGGCACGCTTTCGCTAAGGATCATCGTGGACCAAAGCCCGTCAAGACGATGCTGCGGTGTCCACTCTGGCCAGATCGACGCGATCATCGTGTAATGCGATTCCGGTACAAGCCCGGTGCGCCCGAACATCCGCACCCGCGATCTGCCGCCGAACTGGTACTGGCTGTCGGTGACAAAACCTTGCGCGTCGGTTTGGACCAGCTCATTGTTCAGATAGCGTTGCAAGACGTTCGAAATCTGGCCATGGCCATGCACGACCACCCGGTACGAAATCCCGGATTTAGCGCGGTGGAACACCACGTTTCCGCCAGCCTTGACCACGCCGTAATGCCGCACCCTTGGGGCAACCGCGTTCTTGCTGTTGACCTGGATGTTTTCCGGCTTCGCGGCGTCCGGCACATTCGGGCGGATAAGCTGCGACAAAAGCAACGATCCGCCGATATTCACGGCAATGCCCGCCAGCGTCAGCCCCGTCGCGGTTGTCAGCGCGAAGCTGCCGCCAATGCCAAAGACCGTTGGCGCGACGAAAATCAGGGCCTGCGCCATGACCACCCCCGCAATACCCTGAATTCGTCGCCGATGCGCAGGCCGTTGGCGGTTTTGACAACCGCGCGGCCATCCACGATCAGCCCACACAGAATCTGGTCCCCAAGCGTGATGATCGCCACCCCGTCCCCATCCAGATCGCGCAGGCCGGGCCAGCGCATGCGCGGCTTGATCAGCTTCATCATGCTGCCCGCCGCCATGATGATCTGCCGACACTCGAACCAGCTTGAATAGGTGCCGCGCAGGTCTGCCGCCGGGTCGAACCCGGTTTCATGCGCGACCGCCGACGCGCACCAAAGCGCGCAGTCGTTGCGTCCCCATTCGAACGGGTCGGAACGGGTTTTCGCGATGAATTCCGACAGCATCCTACCAATCCGTCCAAGTGATCAGCTTTCCCGACTCGGTGACGAATTGCAGGCCCTCGTCGGTCGGATAACGCCGCTGTTGATCGAAATAGGTCTGCATCCCGTAGACGGGCACACCCTTGCGCGCCATGAAGCTTTCGGTGGTCAGGCTGACGATGGCCCCGCCGCGCGGAAAAGATACGGTCATGCGATCCATGATCCCGACATCGAAGGCAAACGGATGCCCGGCGGGCTGGCCGCTGTCAGGATCGAACAACTGGCCGTAAAGCCCGGCAGCCCGCCCACGGTATTCACCGACATCGCCGACCATCGCCACCAGCCCGGCGGCCCAGTTTTCCGCATCGATCCATTCGTCCGGCATGCCCAGGCGATATTCATGGAATGGCGCAAGCTGGTTGTCGCCGCCGCGTACTTCGGGCAACCCGACCAGCAGGCCACCACCGGCAGACCATGTGTATCCCCATTGCAGATCGGTGAACGCGATATTGCGATTGCTCAACCACACCGGCGTCGTCGCGAAATCCAGATGCAGCATGACCGCCATCTGCACCGCCCCGCGCCCCAACAGGTCTGTCACCTGGTCACGGTATTGTTCCGGCTGCGCCTTGAGGAACTCGATCATCTGTCGAATACCTCGACCACGTTGACGGTCATCGGCTGACCGTTGCGGAAATATTCGCAGACCGGACGCCAGTCGGCCTTGTCCTGCAACCGAACCCGCACCTTCGGATTGCTGACATCGACCACCGCACCGGCCGCCACGGCCTCGCGCAGCGGCGGGTTGAACGTGACCGTGCCATCGCTGTTGGCCGCGACCCGGTAAAGGAAATCGTTGATCGAAAAGAACGATCCGGCGGCGATATTGCGCCCGATATACCCGTCAAGTTCGATCTCGGATGCGCCCGCCGGTGCGGCGGCCAGGACTACGGGTTCCTCGTGGTCCGGCAGGGCGAACCCGGTGCCGCCGTCATATTCCGATCCATCATCGAACGTCAGATGCCCAAGCGCGATTTCCGCTTCTGACACCCCGACAGACCGATAGAATGCCGCGTCATCGCCAAGATAGCGGGCGGTGCGATTATTGCAGACCGTCACGCGCAGAATATTGGCCCGCCCGCGCAGGCGATCGCCGATCACCACCGCCTGGCCCAAGGCCGCCGGGCGCATCCGCACGAAATCCAGCCGCCCGATCCAGCGCCGGTTTTCGGTGAACACAATCTGTTCGCGCCCGTCAAGGCCCGGCCCCGGCGACACGTCATCCAGATCGATCCAGAAGTTTTCATGTGCGCGGCGCAACAGGGCCGGGTCGATATCAATCACCGTGGCCATCACTCACCTGCGCTGCATCTGCGAAACCTGCCGGTTGTTCTGCGATATCATCTGGCCAGACACGTTCACCGCCACATCGCCGCTGATCCGCTGCACCCGCGTGTCAAACTCTCCGCTCGGGTGCACGAACACGTCAACCTGCGACCTGCCGCCATCCTGGCCAATCCGGCTGTTCGGGATGACCTTGGATCCGCGCGGCAGATGTACCAGCTCCGGCCCGTCCTCGCCGACGATCGCCGCGCCGCCGGGTGCGAAATTGGTGCCTTTTGCATAAAACCCCAGGCCCGCCTTGAACAGACCGCCCGCCAGAATGCTGCCAATTCCGCCGCCGCCGCCTTTACTGCCGCCACCGCCGAACAGGCCAGACAACGGGCCGTCGCCAAACAGCGCCGCCTGCAACGCCGCCCTTGCAAGGCTCTTGGCGACATCATCGAGGACATCCCCGAAATTCTTGCCCTCAAGGATGGAATCGATCAGCCCATCTTTCAGATCCTCGGTGATATCGCCCATGAACCTTGCCTGTTCGGCATATTTATCGGCCTTGATCGTCAGATCGGCCACCGCCTCGGCATGTCTTTCAATCTCGTCGCGCACCGTGCGGCCGGTTTCGACAGACCGCTGGTCCAGATCGATCCCGCGTTCGCGCGCCTTGTCCAGCAGTTCATATTTCGCGGTCAGCGCCACCACTTCGCGGTTTGATTTGCCGAACATTTCGATCTGGCGTTCCAACGCGGTGATTTCGCGGTCGGAATTGGCGAAAAGATCAAACTCCTGCCGCTTGCGGCCCCCGCCGGACTTCCTTCCAGATCGTTCCGGTTTATCCGGGCGGCTCGCCTCGTTCAGGCGGGCGATTTCGCGGGCCTGGTCGATGCGCTGCTGGCGCTGCTGGTTCAGAAAGGCTTCCTCGCCCACGTTCTCGAACCCTGCCTTGCGCAAAGGTGCGGTTTGCCGGTCGAATTCCAGCGCCGCCAGCGCCCCCGCTTCCGCGATCGGGTCATTGCGATTGTCGAACTTGATCTGCGCCTCTTCCAGCGTCAGCTTGCCCTGCCTGTTAAGGCTGTGCATCGCATCCGCCGCGCGATTCAACTCATCCGCCATCGCCGATGCGCTGGCCGTGGCATTGTCGAAATTGATGGAACCTGATGCTGTGCTGATCCGCTCTACGTTGACCAGCGCCCGTCGCAAAGTGGATTCCGCCGCCGCAAGCTGGTCGCCCATGTCTGCCAGCGGCCCATCCGGTATCGTTGCCAGAACCGCCCGCATCTTCACGATGGATGCGATCATTCCTTGGATATCCTGGGTGTCGGTTGCCTGTTTCAAGGCATCGCGCGCATCCTTGATCGTGGCGAGAGAAGCAGGATCGATCGAGAACTTTTCCGATATACCGTCCATCCTGTTGAGCGCATCCAGATCAGCGCGCATCTGCTCTATGATCGGCAGATATACAGACGAAAGTTGTGGGTTATCCTGAAACTGCGCCTCAACAGATCCTATCCTGTATTTAAGATCATCTATTGACCTTTGGCGTTCTTCCAATGCCGTATATAGATCATCCAGCGGGTCATTTTTTGCGAAAAATTCGTTAACATCGGCTGTAGCCTTAATAACTGACTGTTTAGTTTCCAGCCGTCCAAGTGCATCGACGACGCTTTGAACCTCGGCGCTGACCTCGCCGTACATTTTGCGCAGCGTGTCCAGATCACCATCCACGGCCAGGCTTACGGCAGAATTCGCGCGACTGATCGCGGACTCTGCCTTGTCAAAGGCCTTGGCAAACTCGTCGATCTTGTCGGCGCTTTCCTTCGCCGCATCGCCTTGCGCCAGCAGCACCGCCGCGATCGGAAAGCCGATCGCCGCCACGGTTCCCAAAAGCGGTGCCAGGATGCCAAGGGCCCCGCCAAGCATGCCAAAGCCCGCGAAAAGCTGTGGCAACTGCTGGCCCATGATCCGCATCGGATTGGTGCCCATCTCGATCTGCACCGCCATGTCGGCGAACTGGTTGGTGGTGTTCTGAAGAACCGCGCGTCCAGCGCCTGAAACATTGAACATCCTCCCGGCGCTGACCGCATGCGTCTGCGCCGCCGCCGCGACACCAAGGTGTTTGGCCCGTGCCATTTCCAGAACGCCATTCGCGTCTTTCTGGGTTATCGCGCCCATGCGCACCGCAGATTGCACCTGCCGCACCGCAGATTCGTAGCGCAATTGCGCGGCATAGGCCGGATCGACCGACGCCTTGAGTTGCTGAAACGCGGCGGTTTCCTTTTGGATGGCGCGTTCGAACACCTGCGCCGAAGCCGCGGCTGATTTCGTGATCCCTTCGGATGACCTGCCGTTGGCCTCGTTGAACTTCTGTTCGATGGCCTTTGCCCTTTTGACCGCCGACGCTTCGGCGCGGGCAAGCTGCGCCTCGTATTTTGCCAGGGTGATGGACAGCGGAATTGACAGGCCCGGTGTTTCGCTCATGGTCAGAATCCTTCAATGCCGATTTCGCGCAGGGATTCATCGCTGAATTCCTGGGCCTCAATGCGATCCTTTTCGGATCCATGCGCCGCGTTCCAGCCGTCGCGGCAGGCCATGAATTCCCAAAGGCTCATCTTGTCGATCTCTGACGGGGTGAAACCCATCACTGCCCCCGCTCCGTAGAGCCGGGAGAATTGCCAGCTTGCGCTTGCGGCGTCACCCCCTCGCGCTCCCCCACCGGGTCGCCTTCCTCGCCGGTCAGGGCTGCGGCCAGTACCTGGTAGGCGGGCAGCTTCAACGACAGCGCCGGGCTTTGATCGAAGGCACGGCGCACCATCGGCCCCGCGTCCTTTGCATCCATTCCCGCCCCGATCAGGCCCAGGCGCAGCACTTCGAATATGTCATCCACCAGCCACGATCCCGCCGACAGCCGCGTCATGATCAGTTCCGGCCCGGAATCGCAGTTTTTTTGCAGCGCCCGCAATTCGCCGATGTTCAGGGCGAAATCATGTTCGCCCTGAACCCAGTTGATGGTGATCTTGTTGCGCATCAGGCCTTGACCGTTCTGGATGGCGTCCCGTCGAATTCCAGTTCGATAGAAGCTGTCACCCGGCCCTTGCCATCGGAACGTTCATTGGAAATGCTGGTCAGCAACAGGATACCGACCTCGTACTCGGTGTCGCCGACCGCCGCCTTGAGGTTGCCGATCCGCGCCGGGATCGCCGCGCCGGAATAGAACCAGTCCAGCAGCTTGCCGTTCGAACTTTGCGCCCAGACACCCGACGCCGATACCGTCACATCGACCGACCTGATATCGCGCTCGATGTTCAGCGGCAGGCTTTCATCGTCGCAATCTGGCACTTCCGTCGTGTCAAGGGTCGCGGTGCGCTTGATGGAAATCCCCTTCATCCCGCAGATGCGCGCATAAACAGGCACTGGCAGTGTGTTCGCAAAGTCCACCTCAAGCACCATTTCTTCATATTTTTCCGTTACAGCAGCCGTCATGTCGTCACCTCATGAAAAAGCCGCCTTCCATGGCGGCGGTGGTTTCAGGTCAAGGGCCGATCAGATGATCAGGTCGCGCCCGCTTCTTGGCCCTCTTTGGCCTTTTTCGCCTTTCGCGGCAAAACCCGTGTTGCCGCACCTGCCGCAACGCCCGCCGCAATGACTTCTTCGGGCAGCGATTGCGGGAATTCAGACGCTGAAATCCCCCAACCGGCGTTGCGTCGGCGGCTTGAATAGTTGAAATCCTTGTGGAATATCGCCTTGGCCATATCATCCAACTTCCTCGACATGCGCCGTGAACTGCATGACGCCATGGGTAATGGCATCATCCGGGTCGGGCAGAATCCGCTGCAACACAAGGTCTGTGGTCAGGTGGCCATGCGTTGGCAGCGTCAGCGTCACGTCTTTCAGCGCCTGCCTGACCGCGTGGCACACCTGCTTGCAATGCAGCCTTCCGACCCGGCGCGACCAGACATCCAACTGGACGGTGATCTCATCGATCGCGATGCAGTCGTGATCATCCGCCACGGTGGATTCCGGCCCGAAGGAAATATAGCCATCCTCTGCCCCCCACGGGGCACCGGCGGCCTTTTGTGCATCGCTCAGCCGGGTGTCGTCATAGACATCGCTGACCTGCGCCATGACCGCCGCCGATCCTTTCAGCGCGTCATAGATCGCCTTTTGCAACTCGCTTTCCGGTGCAGCCATGTCAAAGAGACCTTATCGCCTTGTTGATGGCACGGGTGATCCGCGATTTTACGCGCGATCGCAGCGCCCTGTAGGCCGGGAAAAAGAACGGATGCGCGGCGGTGCCAGGATGCTGCGCGCCGCCCTGGCGTCTGCTACGCGACAGATCGGCACCTTCCTGCACGCTGTGCGGGTTTGTGCCGAATTCCACCCATCTGGCATAATACGCCAGTTCGCTTCCCGCGTAGATCACGATGCGCATTGACGGGTCATCGGTTGGTTCCAGATCGTCAATCGCGATCGATCCTTTCGGCGGCTCTCCCCAGGACCAGCCGATACTGGCGATCAGGAAACCATCCTTGACCGGGGCAAGTGACCGCATCAGTTCAACCAGCTCATCCGCGCCCTTTTCCATCGCGTCGCGCGCGGCCGCGCGCACTGCATTTGGCACCGTCTGGTACATGAACCGGCGAAATTCCGCCGTGCCATCAACCATCATGTCACCTGCGCTCAACCAGCATCTCGAAGAACCGGCGGTCATCTGTCAGACGCGGCGGCTCCTTCACCTGCCAAACAACGTCGCCTGATACCGCGATCCAGTCGCCGTTGATGGCCTCTGCCTGCGCTGTCGCTGGCAGCGTCAGAATGGCGGGCTGACGGGCTGACAAACGCGCCTGGAACACGGATTCCCCGCCTTTCAACGGCGCTATGCTGGCCCATTCGCGGAACACCTCGGCGAATGCGCCCGCAACCTTGTTGCCGTGGCCGTCATCGGCTGTGCCGCGCCGCTGAAAGCTAATGACAAGGCTTCTGTCAGTCACCCGCGTTCCCCGCTTCATGCCGCGAACCTCCTGTAGCGCCGCGTCAACCGATCCACGCAGCGCGCAACCTCTTCGCTGATGCCATCTGGCCCGTCGCCGCCACGACTGAAGAAATAGTATGTGATCAACTCTTTGGCGGCCTGAATGATGTCATCTGGCACGGATACCAGATCGGGAAACCCCGCCGTGAAGCGCAGATCGACAGCATCCGGCCTGTCGATCAGGTTTGGCCACGCCTTGCCGGGCAGCAGTTCCACCAGCGCATCGCGCCCCCGCCGGATCAGCAGGTAATCGGCGGATGGAACGGTGCCTGGCGTACCATCCGGGGCGATATACCTGATTTCGGTCACCTCAGTGACGCGCGAAAACGGCAGGCGCAAAAGCCTTGGCGTGAAACCTGCCGCTTTCGATGACCATTGTTGCGCGACAATCGGAAACCCAAGCCCGCCGAACCCATCGGCATCGACATCAAGATGCACGGATGCGGCGGAAATCGCGGCCTCCACCTCGGCATCGGTTTCATTGCCGATGATGCGCAGGTGATCCTTCGCGGACCCAAGCGATACCAGATCGACACCGCCGCCTGAAAGACGCTCCAACCACATCGGCGCGGCCTCAGATCAACCGCGCATCGGATGATGGCACGGCACCATCGAACTCATGCGCCTCGGGAAGCATGTCGATCAGCACCGATACCGTGGCACGGATCGCCTCATCATCCATTTCCCTGCCGCCGTCATCGTCAGGCGCGATCATTTCGCGCAGCCTCTCTGCCTGGGCGCGGGCCGCGACCATCTCAAGCCCGGCTTCACGCAGCCGCTTTTCCAGCGCATCGCGCCCGCGCCGGGCCGCGTCGCGTTCCGCCACCGCCTCGCGCAGCGCATCTTCGCGGGCTTTCAGGACCACGCCAACCTCCGGGTCGTCATCGGTCGGCTCGCAATATCCGGCGGCTTTCCATGCCTCGTAGACATGCGGCGCAAGCCATGTGGTGTCATGCGGTTTCAGGCTGTAGCGCGCGCCCTCGACCGCCGATTTCATCCGCACGAAAACGCCCTTGGCGCAGATCCCGCGCGCGGCCAGATCGTCAAATTCCCTTTGCGTCAGTTCCACGCGCTGACCGGCGGTGAACGTCACCCCATCATCGCCATCGCCTTCGCTGTGATCGCGCAGCGCAAAGGCCACGATCATCTTTTCCGCATCGGCTGCCGATGCCGTTTTCTTTGCTGTCGCCATGATCAGCGCCCCTTGTCTGTAAATGTGATCGCCGCCCGATTTCGCGGGCGGCGGCTTGTCAGGTCGTCGCCGATCACACGGCGGCGTGGCGCATCTTCTTGATGGCCGCGTTATTGGCCGCGATGGTCTTTCCATCGGTGCGCAGCATGGCCATGAACCCAACCTGTCCCTTCTTCGTATAGGCGGAATCCGTGAAGCGGAACAGCGTGACGTCCATCACGTCCCGGATAAGGTATTTCGACATGTCGCCGAACAGAACCGAATCCGCGCTGGCGGCCGGAACGGCCATGTCCTGGTTGGCGGTGTAGCTGTAGCCAAGCAGTTCCGCCGGGGCCTGGCCGCTGACACCGGGCAACCAGATCGGGCGGCCCTGGCCGTCTTTCATCTTCTTGACGATCTTGATGGCAGCGTCATGCATCATCCATATCGCGTTGCGGCGATAGACAGGATCGACCGAATGCTCCAACTCGATAAAGTCATCGCTGGTGAAGCTGTCGATCAGACCGGCGGCGGTGCTGTGCCCAAGACCGGCACCGTTCACGATGCCCGTGGGCTTCCCGGCCCCGTCGCCGACCGTATAAGCGGCATTGGTCAGAAGTGCCAGGCGGGCCGACAGCATCCCGTTCAACATCACTTCCATGTCGCCGATACCCGCATCCTGAAGCAGAGCGAACGGAATGGCCACAACCTTGGAACTGGCAAGGTGCGCGCCGATCGACGTGGTGCCGAACGCGATATCGCCATCGGTTGCGGCGGCATTTTCCGCAAGCCATTCGCCGGTGATCGCGGTTTCATCGACAGTCGGCCACTGGATCGTTTCGCCGCTCCTGGTTGACTGCACCTGTGCCACCGCGCGCACCCCGCCAAAGGCAGCCATGGCTTCCAGCAGGATGCCGCTGAACGTGGTCGGAACCAGATACCCGCCTTCGCTGTCAACGCCGGTCGATTGCGCGTTCTGCACCTGTCGTCCATATTCCGACAGCACGTTTTCAGGCAGCCGGTTCACGGCGGCTTCCCCGCCGCGAACATAGGCATCGAACACCGTTGCCCGCACCTCGTCGCCGGGTCGCGCAGCGGTCTGGCTGCCACGGTTCTGCGGCTGGTTGGTATCGGGATCGCTCGCCTTGGATTGCAGACGCGCTTCCAGGTCCAGTTGCTGTTGTTCGTGCTTGATCTTGCCGTCGATCTTGTCGATCTCGGCATAGATTTCGTCAACGCGCGTAGCGTCATAGTCCCCGGTCGTCTTGTCCAGGATATTGCGCGCCTCTTTCGCCAGCGCGTCACGCTGCTCTCGCAGATCCTTGATGGTTTTGGCCATGCCAAACTCCTGTAAAAAAACCCGGCAGCGCCGGGTCGGTTTCGGTCAGTGCGGACGCGCCGCGGTTATGGCGCAACCCGTTCGAAGTATTCCAGCCTGCGCATCTGTGCCGCGCGATGCGCGGCGTCAGTCCCTTCCGGATTGGGCCTTTTCAGCGCATCCGGGGCATTATCGAATATCGACAGGTCGAAACGGTTTTCCGCGCCACCGTCCTTTTCATAGACGCGATCGACCAACCCAAGGTCCAGCGCCTCTGCCGATTCAAGCCATGTTTCATCATCCATCAGCTTGCGGAAGTCTTCGGTGGTTTTTCCGGTTTTCGCGGCATAATCCGCCCGGATAGACCCGTCTATCTTGTCCAGGATGGTGGCCGATTTCGCATGTTCGCGGGTGTCGCCGATGGTGAACACCCAGGCATTGTGGATCATCACGAAAGCGCCCTTGGCGATCTCGATCTCATCCCCGGCCAGCATCAGGTAAGATGCCGCCGACGCGGCGATCCCGTCAACATGGGCAATCACCCGCGCCGGATGCTGTTCCAGCGCGGTTTTCATCGACCGCGCCATGAACACATCGCCGCCGGGGCTGTCGATGCGCAGATGGATGACCTTCGCATCTATCTGCTTGACCTCGCGCACGAAATCCTCTGCGCTGATCCCCCAGTATCCGATCTGGTCATAGACCATCACTTCCACTTCGCCATCCGCTTCGAGTGCGTGCACCTGCAAGGCAACAGGCTTGCCGTCCTTCGGGCGCAGTGCGCGGGCCAGAATCTCCTTGAACTTCATTGCGCGTCCTCTCGATTGCTCTTGAAAAATGCCGATGGCGGTTTTGCGCCGGTATCGGCCTGCTGATCCGTCGCATCGCCACTTCCTTTTGCCACCGGACGGAACAACCTGTCAGCATCTGGATCATCCAGCGTGGGCAGCCCTTCCATTTCGCGGGTCTCGTTGACCGTCATCCATCCGGGATGCTGGGTGCCGCCCACCGCGATCTTGTGCGCGTCATAGCGCGCGGCCAGATCGGCCCGCAAAAGCGTGTCAAGGTTGAACTTGACGGCCACGCCATTCAGCCGCTCTTCGCGGGTCAGCAATTTGCGGCAAAGTTCCGCCTCGAACCGCTTGACGTGTTTACGCAGCCCGAGAATGTAAAATTGTGTCGTCTGGGCATTGATGCCCGTGCCCCAGCTTGTCGATTTCTCTGTTTCGCCGATCAGATGCGGCGGCACCCCATAGGCGCGCGCCACATCCAGCACCTGAAAGGATCGCGACTGGAACAGTTGCGCGGTTTCCGGATCTGTCATCAAGGATGTGAACTTGCCACCCTCGGCCAGAACCGCCGGAATATGTGAATTCTGCACACCGCCGAATTTGCGCTGCCAGTAGGCGCGCACCTCGTCGGCCACCTGCTCGCTGACCTTGCCTTCGTAACTGATATAGCCCGGCGGATTGATGCCCTGCTTGTAGAACCGCTGCGCATATTCATCCGCTTCCAGGCCGATCCCGATAGACCTGCCAAAGCATTTCAGCGGCGATAGCGCCTCAAGCCCCTTCATCGTCGCAGACGCCCGAAAATGCAGGATATCATCCTGATCGCGGCCATAGGTCTGGCCATCTTCGGTGATCCGGTAGGCCGCGCGCCCGTTGCGCTTGAACGGTTTCACGTTTGCATCGAACAGCGGCCGCAGCCCGGTCACGACGCCACGCCCGTTGCGCAGAATCTCGGCATAGGCGTTGCCTTCAAGGAAGGCCAATGCGAACAGCCCCTCGAAAAACACTTCCGCCGAAAACATCGGGTGCGGATCGATATGCACCAGGTAATGCGCCGGATGATCCGCCAGAACCTCGCTGCCCTTTTGCGCGTTTTTCTTCACCACCCGCACCGGCAACGTGCCGATCGTCCCGGCCAGCAGCGACACGCAGCCGAAAACTGCGGTCAGCTTCATCGCGGATTCGCGCGTAATGGCATCGGTTCCCATGAAACCGAAGAATTCACGCCATTCATCCGCGCTGGCGGATGACTGCATGTTGACCGGCCTGCCGCCTTGTGCCGGAGATGCCGACACAACAGGCTCGACGCGCGGCGCGTCCGCACCCTTTGCCCGCGATCCGAATATACGTTCAAACATCCACGAATCCTTGCGTCACCACGCCCTTGCCTTCGTCTTCAGTCGCCTGGCAAAGCGGCCAAAGCGCGTTGATCAGCGCCACGATGCCGTCAATCTTGTCTTCAGGTGCCAGCTTGGCCGGATAGATATAATCGCCGCCCTGCACCTGCTTGAGCAGCGTATTGCTGGCCATCCAGGTCAGCACCGGGTTGCCGTCATTGATCAGGCGATGGTCATCAACCGCCGCGATCAGCTTGTTGAACGGCTCGTTCAGGTTTGACGCCCGCGACCGCAGTTCAACCACGTTCAAACCGGCGGTTTCCCATGCTGCGGCCATCTGCGATGCGAACAGCGCGTCATAGATGACCATCTCGACATCGAGTTCCGGCAAACCCGACCATCCCCAGCTATCGTCACCAAGGCCCGCAAGTTGCAGCACAAGCGATTCAACGATGTGCAGGTCCAGTTCGGAACCCGGCGTGGTAAAGATGTGGCCGTCCCGCTTCCAGCCCCAAAGATGTTCGTTGCCCGGCGCGTCAACCACCTTTTCCGGCAGGAAATGCCAACTGAACACCCGCAGCGGCCCGCCGGAAGGCGAGTCTTCATCAGGAATTACCACCGTGAC
The DNA here is from genome assembly GCA_014359745.1 of Paracoccaceae bacterium. Classification (GTDB taxonomy): domain Bacteria; phylum Pseudomonadota; class Alphaproteobacteria; order Rhodobacterales; family Rhodobacteraceae; genus JACIYW01. Next base: position 14,506 of record JACIYW010000059.1, read on the forward strand.
GCTGGACGGATCGTGCCGTGTCCCAAGATCGACACCGATCAAGGCCCGCCGCCCGGCGAAATCGGCAAGACGCATGTCTGGATCTTCCGAGGCCCGCCACGCGGTCATGTCGATGGCCGAAGCGCCGACACTGGTCCAGATATCAAGGTGCTTTCGCAGGAATTCGCCCATCGCCGCGGGGCTTGCCGCCGCCTTCTTCCACTCATCCTGCATGTAGTGCAGCGACTTTGCCGCGTGAAGCGAAGGGTTGGCCTTTTCCCAGGTTGACTGGTCGCCGGGTTCGTCTCCCTCATCTGCCTCGAAGATCAGGCCGAAGTAACTGTCGTCTTCGAAAGCGCCATCCAGGATGCGTTGCAGGTATTTGCGCTGCTCATAGCAAATACCGCCGGTATTGTATCCGGCCGTGGTGATCGCGATCAGCAGCGGCTGTTCGCGCGCGCCAAGGGCACTGGCCATCGAATCCCACACGTCGCGCTTTTCATGCTCATGCAGCTCATCAATGATCGCGCAGTGCGGATTTTTACCGTCCTTTGATTTCGTCTGGCTGGCGATCGGCTGGAACACCGCTGCCGGATCGTTGGTCTTGATCTTGTGTTCCTCGACACGCAGCCCAAGCAGCTTGTCCAGCGCCATGCCATCGGCATGACCAGATAGCGCCATGACCCGCGCCGCATCGAACACGATGCGCGCCTGGTGCGTTGATGCGGCGGCGGAATAGACTTTCGCGCCGGGCTCTCCATCGGGAACAAGAAAATACAGCCCGACACCGGCCAGAAGCGTCGATTTTCCGTTCTTGCGCGGAACTTCGATATAGGCGGTGCGAAACCTGCGGATCCCGGTCACCATGTGCCGCCAGCCGCCGATCTGGCTGATCAGGAACGCCTGCCACCCAAGCAGCGTGATGTTTTCCCCGCGCGCCGCCCAAGACCCTTCGATATGCGGCAAGGCCTCCATGAACGCGCACATGTGTTCCGATGCTTCCATGTCGAAGAAGAACGGAAACCGATCTGTCCCGGCGCGCTTCAGGTCATGGCGGAACCTCTTGCATGCCTGCTTGATACGCTTGCACGCCGAAAGTTTGCCGGACAGGATGTCATCAACCCATTCGAACGCGCGCAAGGTGATCGGCGTTTCCACCGACGCATCAAGCATGGCTCACGCCATCCCTCGCCTGGCGAATCCCTTGAACGGCATGACCTTTGCGGTTCCCCCATCTTCCGGCGGCTGGCTGTCGAAAATATCCATGAACGATGTCTGCCGTGACAGCCCGTTCCTTGCCCGTGCATAGGGCGTTGCCACCAGTTCACGTTCCAGCGCCAGCATCTTGTTTTCGTGGAACGCCCGGCTTTGCTCCTTCCCGGAAAGGTAGTTGCTGGCCGTCGCCACGAATTCTTCCGACGAAATTTCGTTCGAAAGCTTGTCATATGCCGCTCGATGCGTTGCATAGCGAATCACCAGGCCGAATACCGCTTCATCAAGCGCCTTGTCGCGTCGCAGGACCGCCAACATGCTTTCGGCATGCTGGCGCTCGCGATCATGGAAGTGATCAGGCCATCCCCCAAGAAGGGTCACCAGCCGATCGATGTCAGATGCCGGTTTGGTCATAAGACCCCCCCCTAAAACCCCCACGCACAAAAATCTAAT
>JACIYW010000006.1 GCA_014359745.1 Paracoccaceae bacterium
AGTATGCCTATTTAAAAAGATGTTTAGAATGTGCTAATCTTTGGAATAAGCCACAGGAGGTGCTCATGAGCCGAACCACTCAGATCAACCCCGATCGCCTGATCGCGCTACTCGACCGCTGCCCGATAAGTCAAAAGGAACTGGCTGCGGATATCGGGATCGATGTTGGAACCCTGTCCCGCTGGAAAAGGCTCGACAAGCCGCCCGGAAGGCTGCGAGGTGACAAGCTAGCCAAGCTTTGCGATGCCTTGGGAACGACCCCAACGGAGCTTTGTTCTGACGGCCCGCTACCTGAAGCCCCGAAAGGCGACGACGCAACGCACAAGGGCCAAGTAACCATGGTACTCGACACCGCCTGCCGCAACTCACTGGCATTGGTTGCGCGCCGCTATGGCGTAACCCGGCAGCAGATTGTTGAAGTCGCGCCGCTTCTGTTTGCGGTCATGGCTGAGCAATCCATCGCCGAACGGCGAGAGCAGTTGCAAAAGTTTAGTGACGCACTTGGTAACATCGAAAATTCTGCCCCTCCACATCTGCGAAATAGCCTGCGTTCGCCATGGGATTCGGATGATCAGGAAATACTGGAGGCAGAAAAACGCTCCATTGACGCGCGTGATTTGTTTGCCTCGCACGTCGGCACTTGGGATGCGAACCATTCCAAGGATAACCCATTTGCGCGCTTCTTGCGCAAAAAGCTGATCGAAACCGGATTGCCGAATGGAAAAACGGTGACTTGGGGGGGAGATGACTCACCACGCTACATGCTGGGAGCTGAAGAACTCGTTGAGTTCTTCGGACGAGACACGGGCGCGTGGTTGCCGGTCCTTAACGGCGATGTGGCGCTTGCCGAAATGCCGCGCGAGATCCGCAAGGCCACACCAGAAAGACGGGCATCGTGGGTGAAGGAAAAGTCGGCGTTGAACGCAAAGGAAATTGATGCTGCGGCAGAAGAGTTAAGGAATATGGACTTTAAATCCATCGATTGGCGCGAAGCCGTAAAGTTGGTGAATGGAGCCGACGAGCAAGCGAACTATGATTTTTGAGATGGAGGACGCCATGAAGATATCAAAACTTCAACCCACCTCGCATGCCGTGATGCGGCTCGCACAACGCGGTTTTCGCAAGGATGATGCGGAATGGATCATGACCCTCGGAACAGAGGTCGAAGGCGGGTATCTGGTGCTCAAGAAAGATGTTTTTGAGATAGAACGCCTGTGTAAACGCCTGCCGAACGAACTTCGGCGGCTGGTTGGAGCGAGGATCGTTGTCGACGGTGGAGTGCTTATCACTGCTTACCATGCCAAACCCAGAAAACAACGTAAACTGCTCAGCAATCAATAATCTACTACCTACCAAAAGCATGGAACAATATACGATGCCCCTTCCACCGGTGCGTCAGCAGCGTGGGAAGGGCGACAGCCATTGCAATGAGATAGCGTAAAGGAGACGGAATTGGCAGATATCACAAAAGCCGCTGTGATTCTATCGGCGGCATTTTTGATCGGGTTGGCCGCAAATTTGTATTTCAGCCCCTACTGGAGTTGTGTCCGAGCAGCAGATGGCGTCAAAATAGCCAAGTTTCAGTGCCAAATGGGATATCCTCATCCATAGTTGTGCGCAGGGGTAAGGTGTGGATCATCGCGTCTTACGCTTACGCTTACGCTTACGCTGAATTGAATGCAATCATGTACGCAATTTCTGGCACTGGATAAGGCGCCGCGAAAGATCGCTTCGTACATACCGTAATCCCCCCGGTAATCCCCCCGCCAAAACCCCGCGCATTTGAGAGGTTAAGGAAATCTTCACGGCCGCTGCCCTACCCTGGGCGCGGGTGAGTGAAAGGTGTGTGATGGCGGGGTCCAATAGCGGCGCTCCGGTCATTATCAAACGTAAGAAGATCATCGCGGGCGGCGGCCATCACGGGGGGGCGTGGAAGGTTGCCTATGCGGATTTCGTCACGGCGATGATGGCCTTCTTTCTGCTGATGTGGCTGCTGAACGCGACAACCGAAAATCAGCGCAAGGGGCTGGCGGATTATTTCAGCCCCTCGGTGCCGGTCAGCCGCGTGTCGGGCGGCGGCGACGGGGCCTTTGGCGGCGACAGCGTGTTTGCCGACGATACACTGGCGCATAGCGGCCGCGGGGTTGCGGTGCCAGGTGCCGCGGACAAGGCGATTGCCGATCAGGGCGCAGGCGGCGGCGCCATGAGCGCCGAGGAAGCGGCGCTGCGCGAGGTCGAGGCGGCGTTGCTTGGCCGGTCCGGCGAAAGCATGACAACGCCGAATGTGCTGCGCCACATCCTGACGCGGGTCACGGACGAGGGGCTGATCATAGAGCTGTTCGATCTTGATAACGCCCCGCTTTTTGTCGGGGACAGCGCCGAACCGACCCAGGTTGTTACCGATCTGACGGCGCTTCTGGCCGAGGTGTTCGTGCTGGTGCGCAATGAGGTTGCGGTGAACGGCCATGTGCGGGGCTATCCTGTGGTGCTGCGCGACAATCCGACCTGGGATCTGTCGACGGCGCGCGCCCAGCAGGTGCGCCTGCTGCTTGAGGCGGCGGGCCTGCCCCCGCGGCGGGTGCAGCGGGTGACGGGCTATGCCGACCGCAAGCCTGCCGTCGCGACCGCCGCAGCCGCGCGCAACAACCGGCTGGAGGTGATTTTGCTGCGTCACAGGAAATAGGGCGAAAATCGGGCGCCTGTTAGGGGGATGTTAAAGACCCATGGGCAAGTTTGCGGTGACAATGGATCGAAGCTGCAGAAAGGCGCACCATGACAATTTCTTCTTCGTTGAATGCCGGGGTGGCCGGGCTGAATGCCAATGCCTCTCGGCTGGCCAGCATTTCCGACAATATCGCCAATTCGGCGACGCTGGGATATAAGCGCGTCGAAACCGATTTTCATTCCATGGTGGTCGGGTCCGGTTCGGACGCTGTGTTCACGGCGGGCGGGGTGCGCAGCACCAGCACCCGGCTGATCGACGAACGCGGTTCCCTGGTGCCCAGTTCCAATGCCACCGACCTTTCGGTCAACGGCCGTGGGATGATGCCGGTCACCACCAGTGCTGCGGTGAATGTCGGGAATGGCACCTTGCCGTTGATGCTTATGACCACCGGATCGTTCCGCCCCGATGCCGAAGGGTTGCTGCGCACCGATACGGGCATGGTGCTTATGGGTTGGCCCGCCGATGCCGATGGCACCATCCCGAATTTCCCGCGCAACACCATTGGCGGGTTGGAACCGGTTCGCATCGGCACCAATCAGTTCGCGACCGACCCAACCACAAAGATGCAGCTCAGCGTCAATCTGCCCGCCACCGGCACCATGGCCGGGGCAACAGGCGTGCCGCATGAACTGGCGGTTGAATATTTCGACAATCTGGGCATTGCCGAAAACCTGAACATCACCTTCACGCCCGATGTTCCGGCAACGGGTGCGTCGAACACCTGGACGATAACAATCCGCGATTCGGCAAGCGGCGATGCGGTGGTGGGCGAATATACCCTGACATTCGATTCGTCGCCAACGCTGGGCGGAACCCTGCAATCGGTCACCGCACTGTCTGGCGGCGCCTATGATCCGGCGACCGGAACCGTCGATCTTACCCTGGCGGGCGGGCCCCTCGCGCTGGGGCTTGGTCAGCCGGGACAGCCCGGCGGGATGACACAGGTGGCCGACCAGTTCGCGCCGGGCCAGATCACCAAGAACGGATCCCCGGTGGGGGCGCTCACCTCGGTCGAGGTGGATGAAAACGGGATGATGCAGGCGATCTTTGACACGGGTATCACCCGCACGATTTATCAGATCCCCGTGGTGGATGTGCCCAACCTCAATGGGCTCAAATCGCTTGCCGGGCAGGTCTATCAGGTGGCCCCCGAAAGCGGGGCATTCTTTCTTTGGGATGCAAGCGACGGGCCGACAGGCAGCATCGCCGGCTTCTCGCGCGAGGAATCCGCGACCGATGTCGCCCGCGAACTGACCGACCTGATCCAGACCCAGCGCGCCTATTCCTCTAACGCCAAGGTCATCCAGACCGTGGATGAGATGTTGCAGGAAACGACCAACATCAAACGCTGATAGGGGATATGAACCATGAGCCTGACCGCAACGCTTTCCAATGCCCTGTCCGGGCTGACCGCCGCGTCGCGGCGCGCCGAGGTGGTGTCATCCAACGTCGCCAATGCCGCCACCCCCGGTTATGGCCGCCAGGTTGCTGAACTGACGGGCAACGTCATTGGCGGGCAGGGGGCGGGGGTGGTGGTTGCCACGGTCCGTCGCGATGTCGATCAGATCCTGATCGGCGACCGGCGGCTGTCCGAAGCATCGTTAGGCGCGGCCGAGACCACGGCGGCGGGCCTTGCCCGGATCGAGGCGGCCATCGGGGCCCCCGATGAACCCGGATCGCTTGGCGACCGCATCGCCAGGCTCGAATCCAGTCTGATCTCTGCGGCCAGCCTGCCCGAAAGTGAATCGCGTCAGGCCAGCGTTCTGGATGCCGCCGCGGGGTGGGCGCGGGGGCTGGCCATGATATCGGACGAAGTGCAAACCGTGCGGATGCAGGCCGATGCCGCCATTGCGCGCGATGTTGACCTTGTGAACACGGCCCTGTCGCGGGTTCAACAACTCAACACCCAGATCCGGCGGCTTGAGGCGACGGCGGGGGGGGCGAATGCGCTGAAAGATCAGCGCCAGCAGGTGATCGATTCCATCGCGCCGATCCTGCCGCTGCGCGAGGTGGATCGTGGCCATGGCCAGATCGCGCTCTTTACCCCCGGCGGCGCGATCGTTCTGGACGGGCCCGCCGCGACCTTCAGCTTTACGCCTTCGGCCCTGATCGTTCCGGGGATGGTGGTGGGGGCGCCTTTGTCGGGTGTGCGGATCAACGGCGTCGATATCGCCATGGGCGGCACCGGCGGGGCACTTGCCGGGGGGCGCCTGGCTGCGAATTTCGCGCTGCGCGATGCGGTGGCGCCGGGCATGCAGGCGGGGCTTGATGGGCTGGCCGCCGATCTTCTGACCCGGTTCGAGGCGGCGGATACGACGCGCCCGCCTGGCGCGGCGGGGCTATTTACCGATGCGGGCGCGGCTTTCGACCCGGCGGCAGAAACCGGCCTTGCGGGGCGGGTTTCGGTCAATGCGCTGGTGGATCCGGCGCGGGGGGGCACCGTGACCAGGCTGCGTGACGGGTTGGGGGCGGTGGTGCCCGGACCAACCGGGTTTTCGGGCGGGCTTCAGGCCATGGTGAATGGTCTGGCGGCCGCGCTGGCGCCTGCGTCAGCGGCGTTTTCGGCAACGCCCAGGACCGCGTCGGCCCTGGCGGCCGATTTCCTGTCCGGTGTATCGGGCAAACGGGTTTCCGCCGAGGCCGATCAGGGCTTTGCGTCGGCCCGGCATGGAACGCTGAAAGCGCAGGAACTGGCGGGCGGTGTGGATATCGATGCCGAAATGGCTGATCTCTTGCACATCGAACAGGCCTATTCGGCCAATGCCCGTGTGCTGCAAACCGTCGATCAACTGTTGCAATCGCTTTTGAGGATCTGATCCCATGTTGACCACCTTCGGAGATCTGGCGCAGAGCTTTCAATCGCAACGCCAGAATGCCACGCTCAAATCCACCTCCGCGCGTCTTGCGACCGAGTTGACGACGGGGCGCAGCGCCGATGTCGGCAAACATCTGGCGGGCGATTTCGGCGCGCTTGCGGGGGTCAGCCGAAGATTGAGCGTGTTGGACGCCTTCGCCACCGCGAATGCCGAGGCAGGGCGCTTTGCCGCAACCGTTCAGACCGCCGTTGACAGGATCAGGTCGCTGGGCGGCGATGCGGCGCCAAACCTGCTTCAGGCAGGATCAAGTGGTGCGGCGAGCTTTGTCGATACGGCGGGGGTTGCCGCGCGCGATGCGCTGGATGCGGCGCTTTCGGCGCTCAACACCCGCGACGGGGGGCGATCGGTGTTTGCCGGTGTGGCCACGTCAACCCCGGCCGTGGCCGATGCGGCGACCATTCTGGCGGCACTTGCCCCGGCGGTGGCGGCAGAAACCTCGGCGGCAGGGGTCATCAGGGCGGTGGATGATTTCTTTGCGGCTCCGACGGGCGGTTATGGTGATATCGGCTATCTTGGCGCGGCCGTGCCGCTTGACCCGTTCCGCGTGGCCCAAGATGATGCGGTTCCCCTGGGCGTCACCGCGAATGATCCGGCGCTGCGCGACATGCTCAAGGCGCTGGTGACCGGGGCGTTGCTGGCGGAAGGGGCGCTTGTCGGCGATCCGCGGGCGCGGGCCGATCTTGCCAGAACCGCGGGCGAACGGCTGCTGACGGCTGACAGCAAGGTCGCGGGGTTGCAAGGCAGGATCGGCATCGCCGAGGCGCGCATCGATGCGGCCACCACCCGCAACGCGGCTGAACGCGCGGGTCTGGAAACCACGCGCGCCGATATCGTGGGTGTCGACGGCTATGAGGCGGCGACGGCGTTGCAACAGACCCAGTCACAGTTGGAGGTTCTGTTCGCCGTCACCGCGCGGCTGTCCACTCTCAAATTGTCGGATTTCCTGTGATGCTGCGCTGGATCGTAGCGGCGCTGATGGGGGGGCTTATGGCCCTTGGTCCGCTTGCGGCGGCGCCGATCCGGCTCAAGGATCTGGTGGAATTCGACGGGGTGCGCGGCAACGACCTGTTGGGATATGGCCTGGTGGTGGGGTTGAACGGCACGGGCGACGGGCTGCGCAATTCACCCTTCACCGAAGAGATTCTGTCGAACATGCTGGAGCGGCTGGGCGTCAACGTCACCGGCGAACAGTTCCGGCCCCGCAATGTGGCGGCGGTGTTCGTCACGGCGGTATTGCCGACCTTCTCACGCGCGGGCGGACGCATAGATGTGACCATTTCCGCCATTGGCGATGCCAAGAGCCTGCTGGGCGGCACCCTGGTGATGACGCCGCTCAACGGCGCGGACGGGCAGATTTATGCCGTGGCGCAGGGCACCGTCATTTCGGGGGGCGTGTCGGCCGAAGGTGAGGCGGGCAGGGTTGTGCAGGGCGTCCCGACGGCCGGCACCATCCCCCTTGGCGCGCGGGTCGAGCGCGAAGTATCCATGGATTTCAGCGGGTTGCAACAGATTCGCCTGGCGCTGCGCGAACCGGATTTCACCACGGCAGGTCGGATAGAACAGGTGATAAATCGGGATTTCGGGCGCAAGGTGGCGGTCATGCTGGATTCAGGAACCGTGGTTCTTGACATTGAAGCCACGCGCATGCCCTCGCCCGCGCATGCGCTTGGCCGGGTGGAAAACCTGCTGGTGGAACCCGAGACCCGCGCGCGGGTTGTGGTGGATCAGCGGTCAGGCACCATCGTGATGGGGGCGGATGTGCGGATTTCGCGGGTGGCGGTTGCCCAGGGCAACCTGACCCTGCGCATCGAAGAGGCGCCGCTGGTGATCCAGCCAAACCCGTTTGCGGGAGGGGAGACGATCGTGGTGCCGCGCACGCGGACAGGCATCGAGGAAGCCCCCGGTACAGGGTTGGCCGAGATAACCGACTCGACCAATCTTTCCGAGGTGGTTTCCGGGCTTAACGCGCTTGGTGTCTCGCCGCGCGACATGATCGACATCCTCAAGAGTATCGCCGCCGCCGGGGCGCTGCATGCGGAGTTTCTGGTTCGATAGGCGCGGGGGGCGGCAAATCTCCCGGCGGTTGAGGCTGCGCGTTCAGGCGGGTGCCGCGCCCGACATCTGCGCGCCCGGATATCTTGGCGCGCAATCCTGGCGCGCAATCCTGGCGCAGGGCCAAATGACGGGGGAGATCGCTGAAAACCTCTGTGCCGCCCTTTCATTTGCTCTCTCTGCCTTCATACCTCAGGAGTGCGCTCTTCGAGATTGCGGTAATAAGGTCCCGTCGGTTCGTAAACGACGCGGGCGATCCGCAGCGTCCGAAGCCACCGTTCAAACGCATGAAAACCGCGGGCGGTAATGTCGAAATGCCGCGCTTGCTGGTGCTCGTTGTTAAAAGCATCCAGATGGGATTTCGAAATATTAACGCCGATGGTATGCGGCGGTTTCAAGCATCAAGTGCAACGGTTGATGCTGACATGATTTCGGCTGCGATCATGTAATGAGGGGCAAGTGCCACCGATTTGAACGCAGCCCAGAATGCGGCTGGCCCGAATGCGGCTGGATGGTTCCCTTCATTGGTGATGTTCACAGCAACCAATATGGCACATTGCGATGCCGAAAAGCGGGCGCCATCCATTCATGGTCCGAGAGACAATGGCGAACGATCGTCCCGGTGCCGCGCGATCACAAGAGCCGCGATAAAAACAAGGCTATCAAGAGCGGCAACGATAGATTTGCCAGGACTCAATGCGCAACCCGCGTCATCCCGCCCGGTGCCGCGCGACAGGATCAGCCTGCATCCGGCGCCTTGGCAACCGGGGGCAGCCCGCGCCGCGATCGCATGTGGCGCGACAGCAGCCCGATATCGGCGCGGGTCAGGCGGGCGCGGGCAATGGGCAGCACGATCGCGTTTTCCACCACCAGGTGGCGGCGCACATGGGCGGCCAACCGGATCAGCATCGCGCGGTCGTCCTCTGGCAGATCGCAACCGGTATCAAGACAGCGCGCCAGGCTTGCGCGCACCGGGGGCAGCAGGCGCAGGGCCGCATCCTGTTCGATCCTGATCCGGGCGATGGTGCGGTCAATGGCGTCTTCGGCCGTGCAGCGCCGCACCAGCAGGGGGAACAGATCCTCGGCCTCGTCGCGCAGATGCACGTTCAACTCTTCGTTGAGAAAGCGCAGCACGCCCAGCGCGGTTTGCCGGTCAACCGGCCCGGCGACGGCAAGCGCATCGATCACCGCGCAGATCTGGCGTTCGCGCAGGTGGTCTTCGCTGATGAAATCCAGCGGCGCGGCAAGCAGGCGCGGGTCCGTCGGTGACAGGCCGCTGCCGCGCCGCGCGGGCCCGGACTGCTTCATGGCACGCCCTTTCCCCGCTGTCAGATCGGTGCAAGGCTTGCACCCGTTATCCGCGCGCCCGCGGCCAGCGTTTCGACGAAATCGCGCGACGCGCGCGCCCATGCCGCCTTTTCCAGCGCCCGCGCGATCTTGGGGCGCACCGCGGCATAGGGCAGAACCTGCCCCGGTGCCGTCGCGTTCAGGCGGATGATGTGCCAGCCATGCCGCGACAGCACCGGCGCCGGGGTCATGCCGCCGTCAAGCAAGGTGCGCAGCGCCGCCTCGAATTCCGGCACGGTGTCATTGGGACCAAGCTGGCCCAGATGCCCGCCCGCCGCCTTCGATCCGCAATCGCTTTCGCGGGCGGCGGCGGCAAAGCCCTTGGCGTCGCCATCCAGCCTTGCCAGCAGGGCGGTTGCGCGCGCCTCTGCAATCGCGCGCGCCTTGTCATCGCGCGGATCGCAGGCGCACAGGATATGCGACACATCCCACAGCGGCGCCGAACGAAAGCGGTCGGGATCGCGCGCCCATTCGGCGCGCACCGCGTCCTCGGTGACGGGCGCGATGGTCAGCGCCGCGTCCAGAAGCGCGCGGATCAGCGCCTCCTCCCCGGTCTCGAACCGCCCCGGCGCCAGTTCTATCGGGTCGGCCACCAGCCCGCGCCGCCGGGCCTCTTGCAACAAAAGCGCCCGGATCGCCAGCGCCTGCGCGGCCTTGCGCCAGGCGATGCCGGGCTTGTCGCGGGGGGCGCTGTGGTTCTGCGCCTCGGCTGCGATGGCCGCTTGCGGGATGGATTCACCATTCACGGTGACTTCGGGGAACAGGGCCATGTTCATCGCGCTCACTCCGCGGGGGTGGTGGCGGCGGGTCCGCGCCTCGCCTGCCGCGCGTCAAAGGCGCGGCGGCGTTCCTCGAGCGGGCGGCGGCGGCGCGAGCGGACCAGTTGATATCCCGCCCGCAAGAACAGGTACCGCAGCGGGGCGAAGAAGCCCGAGATGATATGGACCAGCCTGGTGAACGGGAAAACCAGAAAGATCGTCAGCCCCAGGAACAGGTGCAGTTTGAAGATGAGGGCCGCATCCGCGATATGTGCCGCGGCACCAGCCTGAAAGGTGACTATTCCCTGCGCCCAGGCCATGAATTTCGTCATCTCGTAACCGTCGAGATGCTGGATAGACACGAACACCGTCCCCACGCCCAGCACAAGCTGTGCCAGAAGCAGCGCGAGGATCGCGATGTCGGCGAAGCTGGATGTCTTGCGGATGCGCGGATCGGTCCAGCGACGATGCATCAGCATCCCGCCGCCCACCAGCGCCACCACACCCGCGATGCCGCCCGCGACCACGGCCAGAAGCTGCTTGGCCCCGTGGCTGATGCCCATGGCGTCGAAAATCCAGATCGGGGTCAGCAGCCCGAACAGATGCCCGAAGAAGATCACGAGCACACCGACATGGAACAGGATCGAACCGATGATAAGTTGCTTGCGGCGCAACATCTGGCTCGACGAGGTTTTCCAGGTGAACGGGTCGCGTTCGTATCGCACAACAGATCCGATCAGAAGAACGGACAGGGCGATGTAAGGATATATCCCGAAAAGAAAATTATGCATGTGTGTCTCCATCATTCGGCTGCGGGCCGCGAATGCGTTGCACTATGGCGCGGGCCGTCCATGGTCGCCAGCATGTCGCGAACCTGCGGACAGCCGGCGTTGGGATCGGGGCCGAAGGTGACCTCGGTTTCCTCCCAGACCGCATCCAGCGCGGCCAGATCGGTCGGGTCGTCATCGGGCAGGGCCAGCATTTCGGCCACCGCATCGGCATCGGCGCGCCCCCCGGCAAGCTGCACAAGGGCGGCAAGGGCGCAGGCATAGCCGCTTTCGCGCCGCGCCAGCCGGGCGGCAAGCGCATCCAGGATATGCGCCGCATCCGCCAGGATCTCCCGCGCCTCGGCGAAGGGGCGCGAGGCAAGGAATTCCAGCAGCACCGGCAGGTGATCTGGCAGTTCCGTGGTGTCGGGTTCAAACCCGCCCGCGCGATAGGTCTCGATCAGGCTGACCATCGCACCGCCCCTCTCGCGGCTTTCACCGTGGATATGTTCAAAAAGGTTCAGCGACAGCGTGCGCGACCGATCAAACAGCATCACATAGCTTTCCTGAAGATCGTACAGATCCCCGTGCCCCAACCCGTCGGTCAGCCGCCGCAATTGCGCGCGGGTGCCCGGCGCGATGCGTGGGTCGGCGGCCAGCACCGCGCCAACCTCACCCATCGCGCCTTGCAACGCCCGCGACGGATAGCTGAGCACCAGCGACAGCGCCTTCAATGTCCTGTCCATCATCAGAATGTCTCCTGCGGCAGGGCAAAGCTTTTCTTCTTGCCGCCGAACAGGCTGGTCTTGCCCGTCTCGCCAGAAGAACAGCCGTTGCCATCGGTGAACCCGCAGCCGCCGCGTAGATCGGCGCCCGCCTCGTTCTGTTCGCGATGTGCGGTGGGGATCGCGAAACGATCCTCATAGTCGGCGATGGCCATGATCTTGTACATGTCCTCGATCATCCGGCCCGACATGCCGACGCGGGCCGCGATGCCTTCATCGCGCACGCCGTCCACGGTCAGCGCGCGCATGTAAAGCCGCATCGCCGACATGCGTTCCAGCGCGTGAACGATCGGTTCCTCATCGCCCGCCGTCAGCATGTTGGCCAGATATTTCACCGGAATGCGCAGACTGCGCACATCGGGCATCTGGTCGCTCATCGCGATCTGCCCCGCCTCTGCCGCGTTCTGAATGGGCGAGAGCGGCGGGATATACCAGACCATCGGCAAGGTCCGGTATTCGGGATGCAGCGGGAAGGCGACCTTCCAGTCCATCGCCATTTTCCACACCGGGCTGATCTTGGCGGCCTCGATCCAGTCCTCGGGGATACCGTCGCGCCGCGCGGCCTTGATCACCTCGGGGTCATTGGGGTCTAGGAACACGTCAAGCTGCGCGCCATAAAGATCGGTCTCGCGCTCGGCACTCGCCGCCGCCTCGATCTTGTCGGCATCATAAAGGATCACGCCCAGATAGCGGATGCGCCCGACGCAGGTTTCCGAACAGACCGTCGGCTGGCCGGATTCAATGCGCGGATAGCAGAAGGTGCATTTTTCCGATTTGCCGCTTTCCCAGTTGTAATAGACCTTCTTGTAGGGGCAGCCGGAAACGCACATCCGCCAGCCCCGGCATTTCTCCTGATCGATCAGGACGATCCCGTCTTCTTCGCGCTTGTAGATCGCGCCGGATGGGCACGACGCCGAACAGGTCGGGTTCAGGCAATGCTCACAAAGCCGCGGCAGATACATCATGAAGGTGTTTTCATACTCTCCATAAATCTCTTTCTGCACATTCTCGAAATTGTAATCTTTCGACCGTTTGGCGAATTCCCCGCCCAGAATCTCCTCCCAGTTCGGACCTTTTTCGATCTTTTCCATCCGCTCGCCGGTGATCTTGGAATAGGGCCGCGCGGTGGGGAAATGTTCCATGTCGGGGGCGGATTTCAGGTGGTCATGGTCGAAATCGAACGGCTCATAGTAATCGTCGATCTCGGGCATCGAGGGGTTGGCGAATATGTTTGCCAGAATGCGCCACTTGGCCCCCTGTTTGGGATGCAGCTTTCCGCTGGCCGACCGCACCCAACCGCCGTTCCAGCGTTTCTGATTTTCCCAATCGGTGGGATAGCCGGTGCCGGGTTTGGTTTCGACATTGTTGAACCACGCGTATTCAACCCCTTCGCGGGTGGTCCAGACGTTCTTGCAGGTGACCGAACAGGTGTGGCACCCGATGCATTTATCAAGGTTCAGCACCTTGCCGATTTGCGCACGCACTCTCATTCCGCTGCCTCCACTTTTCCGGTTGCGGGCCCGGACGCAGGGGTGTCCAGCCAGTCGATCTTTTTCATCTTGCGCACGATCACGAATTCGTCGCGGTTGCTGCCGACGGTGCCGTAATAGTTGAACCCATAGGAAAGCTGCGCATAGCCGCCGATCATATGGGTGGGTTTCAGCGTGGTGCGCGTGACCGAATTGTGGATGCCGCCGCGCAGGCCGGTCTTTTCCGATCCGGGCGTGTTCACGATCTTTTCCTGCGCGTGATACATGAACAACGTGCCCTGCTTGATCCGCTGGGACACCACCACCCGCGCGGTCAGCGCGCCGTTGATGTTATAGGCTTCAACCCAGTCGTTATCGACAAGGCCCGCCTTTTGCGCGTCCACCTCTGACATCCACACAACCGGCCCGCCCCGGTTCAGCGTCAGCATCAGCAGGTTGTCGGTATAGGTGCTGTGGATGCCCCATTTCTGGTGGGGGGTGATGAAGTTCAGCACAACATGCGGGCTGCCCTCGGCCGCGTCAGTGTTCACCGCCGCTGTGATGGTTTTCAGGTCAACGGGCGGGCGATAGCTGACGAACCCCTCGCCAAAGGCCCGCATCCACAAATGATCCTGATACAACTGCTGGCGCCCGGTCAGCGTCCGCCACGGGATCAGTTCATGCACATTGGTGTAGCCCGCGTTATAGCAAACATCTTCGCTTTCAATCCCCGACCATGTGGGCGACGAGATGATCTTGCGCGGTTGCGCCGCGATATCGCGAAAGCGGATTTTCGTGTGATGCGCCCCTTCGGCCAGATGCGCATGGTGCCGCCCGGTGGGTTTTTCCAGTTCCTGCCAGGCTTTCACCGCCACTTCGCCATTGGTTTCGGGCGCGAGCATCAGGATCATTTCAGCGGCGTCTATGGCGGTTTCCAGCTTTGCGTGGCCTTTCGACACACCATCATCCTGCACAACCCCGTTCAGGTCGCGCAGATGCCCCACCTCTGCCGATGTGTCCCAGGTGATGCCCTTGCCACCATTGCCGAGCTTCTCCAGCAGCGGCCCGACAGAAGTGAACTTCTTGTAAAGGTTTGGATAATCCCGTTCCACCGCGATATAATTGGGCGCGGTCTTGCCGGGGATCAGATCGCATTCGCCCTTTTTCCAGTCCTTCACATGCGCCTGCGCCAATTCGCCCGGCGTGTCGTGCAGCAATGGCAATTGCACGATATCGGTTTCCACCCCCAGCACCTCGGGCGCGACTTCGGAAAACTTGCGCGCGATGGATTTGAATATCTCCCAGTCCGATTTGCTCTCATAAGCCGGGTCCACCGCCGCTTGCAGCGGGTGGATGAACGGGTGCATGTCGGATGTGTTCAGATCATCCTTTTCATACCAGCTTGCGGTGGGCAGCACGATGTCGGAATAAACGCAGGTCGTGGACATCCGAAAATCAATGGTCACCAGCAGGTCCAGCTTTCCCTTGGGCGCCTGATCGTGCCAGATCGCTTCCTTCGGCATCACCCCGCCTTCCTCGCCCAGGTCTTTGCCCATCACGCCGTGATCGGTGCCCAAGAGGTGCTTGAGGAAATATTCGTGCCCCTTGCCGCTGGACCCCAGCAGGTTCGACCGCCACACAAACAGGTTGCGCGGCCAGTTTTCCGGCGCGTCCGGGTCTTCGCAAGACATTTGCAGCGCGCCCGATTTCAACTGTTCGGCCACATAGGCGGGAATATCCTTGCCCGCCGCCTTGGCGGCTTTTGACACCTCCAGCGGGTTGGTTTTCAACTGCGGGGCAGAGGGCAGCCAGCCCATGCGTTCGGCCCGTATGTTGTAATCGATGAGGGAGATATCCCAATCGCCCTCGGGCGCGGTGGGTGACAATATCTCACCCGCGCGCAGCGTCTCGTACCGCCATTGATCGGTATGGGCATACCAGCACGACGTCGAATTCATGTGCCGCGGCGGGCGCGACCAGTCCAGCGCGAAGGCCAGCGGCTGCCAGCCCGTCTGCGGGCGCAGCTTTTCCTGCCCCACATAATGCGACCAGCCGCCGCCCTCCTGCCCGATACAGCCGCACATCACCAGCATGTTGATGATGCCGCGATAATTCATATCCATGTGGTACCAGTGGTTGAGACCGGCCCCGAGGATCACCATCGACTTGCCACGGGTCTTTTCGGCATTGCCCGCGAATTCGCGCGCGACCGCGATGATCTTTTCCGCCGCCACCCCGGTGATCTTTTCGGCCCATGCGGGGGTATAGGGGCTGTCGTCGCTGAAATCCTTGGATACCCAATCGCCGCCCAGCCCCCGATCCAAGCCATAATTGGCACAAAAAAGATCAAACACCGTGGCAACCAGCACCTCTTCGCCCCCTGCCAGCGTCACGCGCCGGGCGGGGATGTTCCGGGTCAACACCTCGGGGTGGTCGCATTTCACGAAAGCGCCCGTGGCGACCCCGCCGAAATAGGGGAAATCGACGCCCACCACCTCGTCGTGATGCTCTTTCAGTATCTGGCTCAGCCGCAGGTTCGCCTCGACCCCCTTGGCGCGCTGTTCAAGGTTCCACTTGCCTTCCTCGCCCCAGCGAAACCCGATCGAGCCATTGGGCGCCACAACCTGCCCCGATGCCTCGTCATAGGCGACGGTCTTCCAGTCGGGGTTGTTGGCCTCGCCCAGCTTGTCGTCGAAGTCGTCCGCGCGCAGCATCCGGCCCGGCACAAGGCGGCCGTCGCGCGCATCCAGCCGCACCAGCATCGGCATGTCGGTGTATTTGCGGGCGTATTCCTCGAAATAGGCGGCCTGCCGGTCAAGGTGATATTCGCGCAAGATCACATGGCCCATCGCCATCGCCAGCGCCGCATCGGTGCCCGCCTGCGGGTTCAGCCAGATATCGCCGAACTTGGCGGCTTCGGAATAGTCGGGGCTGACCACGGCGGATTTGGTGCCGCGATACCGCACCTCGGTATAGAAATGCGCGTCCGGCGTCCGGGTCTGCGGCACGTTCGATCCCCAGAGCATCAGGAACCCGGCGTTGTACCAGTCGGCCGATTCCGGCACGTCGGTCTGCTCGCCCCAGGTCTGGGGTGACGCGGGCGGCAGGTCGCAATACCAGTCATAAAATGACATGCAGGTGCCGCCCAGAAGCGACAGGTACCGCGATCCGGCGGCATAGCTGACCATCGACATGGCCGGAATCGGCGAAAACCCGAACACCCGGTCGGGGCCATATGTCTTCGCGGTATAGGCGTTGGCGGCGGCCACGATCTCGGTCGCCTCGTCCCAGGTGGCGCGCACAAACCCGCCCTTGCCGCGCGTGGTGACATAGCTGGCGCGCAGGGCTGGATCGTTCTGGATCGCCGCCCAGGCCGCCACCGGCGTCATGGTTTCGCGCATCTTGCGCCAGGCCCGCATCAGCGCGCCGCGGATAAGCGGGTTCTTCACCCGGTTGGCGCTGTAAAGATACCAGCTATAAGAGGCGCCGCGCGCACAGCCGCGCGGCTCGTGGTTGGGCAGGCCCGCGCGGGTGCGCGGATAATCGGTCTGCTGCGTCTCCCAGGTCACGATGCCCGACTTGACGTAGATCTTCCAACTGCACGACCCGGTGCAGTTCACCCCATGGGTGGAACGCACGATCTTGTCGTGCCGCCAGCGGTTGCGATAGGTGTCTTCCCAGTCGCGGTTCTCGGCCGTGGTCTGGCCCCAACCGTCCGAGAATTGTTCCAGCTCCTTGCTTTGGAAAAAGTTCAGTCTGTCAAGCAGGTGGCTCATCTTGGCTTCCTTTCGGGTGTCTGGGGCCGGGCGGCGCATCCCGCCGCCCGGAAACGCGGTCCGGTCACGCGGCCGGTTGGGCGGGGGTGGCGACAGGGCCGCCGCCATTCTCGATGTCATGCAGCAGGCCACCCTTGCGGGTATAGACGGCCCAGGTGATCGCCACGCAGATCGCATAGAAGATCAGGAATCCCCAAAGCGCGCCCACCGCCGATCCGGTCAGGGCGATGGATGTGCCGTAAGCCT
The DNA here is from genome assembly GCA_014359745.1 of Paracoccaceae bacterium. Lineage (GTDB taxonomy): Bacteria > Pseudomonadota > Alphaproteobacteria > Rhodobacterales > Rhodobacteraceae > JACIYW01. Next base: position 16,802 of record JACIYW010000006.1, read on the forward strand.
TGGGAATGAAGAAGGCGCCGTAAGCCGCGATGGCCGATGTGAAGGCCACGATCGCCCCCGATTCCATGGCGATCTGCCGCTTGCGCTCTTCCACGCCCAGATGCGGCATCAGGCGCGGCACTTCGCGGCCCATGATCACCGGGATCATCTGAAAGGTTGACGCATTGCCAACCCCGGTCAGGAAAAACAGCGCCATGAAGCAGGCAAAGAAGCCGATGAACGATCCAAGCCCCAGAAAGGTGATCACCCCGAATGTGGCGACGATCATCGCCGCAAACGTCCAGAACGTGACCCGCCCGCCGCCGAAACGGTCGCTGATCCAGCCGGTTCCCGCGCGGCTCAGCGCGCCCACCAGCGGCCCAAGGAACACATAGTTGAGCGCGTTCACCTCGGGAAAGGCCAGCTTGGTCAGCAGGGGAAACCCGGCCGAATAGCCGATGAAACTGCCGAAGGTGCCGGTATAAAGGATGCACATCAGCCAGTTGTGCATGCGCCCGAAAATCACCGCCTGATCGGCGAAACTGGCGCGCGCATCGGCAATGTCGTTCATGCCCAGCCAGGCGGCAATGGTGGCCGCAAGGATGAACGGCACCCAGACAAAGCCCGCGTTCTGCATCCACAACTGCCCGCCGTCCGACATGGTCACCGGCTGGCCGCCAAGCGCGCCGAACACGCCCGCCGTGATCACGATGGGCACCAGGAACTGCATCACCGACACGCCCAGATTGCCCAGCCCCGCGTTCAGCGCCAGCGCATTGCCCTTTTCGGCCTTGGGAAAGAAATAGCCGATATTGGCCATCGAGGAGGCAAAGTTGCCGCCACCAAACCCGCACAAAAGCGCAAGAACCAAGAAGATCAGGTAAGGCGTATCGGGGTTTTGCACCGCGTATCCGATGCCCATCGCGGGCAACAGCAGCGAGGCGGTGGAAAGCGTCGTCCACAGCCGCCCGCCAAAGATCGGCACCATGAAGCTGTAGAATATGCGCAGCGTCGCCCCCGACAGGCCCGGCAGCGCCGCCAGCCAGAACAACTGCCCCGGCGCGAAATCGAACCCGATGGCAGGCAGACGCGCCACAACCACCGACCACACCATCCACACCGAAAACGCCAGCAGCAGCGCCGGGATGGATATCCACAGGTTGCGCCGGGCTATGGCGCGGCCCTTTTCGGCCCAGAAAGTCGGGTCTTCAGGCCGCCAATCCTCCAGCACGCGCGGCATTGCCGTGTGTTCGGGGGTGTGAATGTCCTGCATCTCGGGAAATTCCGGCAACCGGTCAAGCGCCTCGCCATGCGCCGCGCGCTCCATCCCGCGCACCGACAGATGCATCCAGGCCAGCGCCACGGCGACCAGAACGAACAGCAGCGCAAAGCACGAGGTGTAGATGCCGGTCAGATCCAGCAGCGCCCCAAAGCCGATCGGCAGAACAAAGCCACCAAGCCCGCCGATCATGCCCACCAGGCCGCCAACCGCGCCCACATGGTTGGGATAATAAACCGGAATGTGCTTGTAGACCGCAGCCTTGCCGAGGCTCATGAAAAAACCCAGCGCGAAAAGCGTGATGATAAAAGGCCACAGGCCCATCTGGGTTGAGAAGGCAATCGGGCCTTCCTTGCCCTGAATGATGTAATCGGTCGGCGGGTAGGACAGCATGAACAGGAAGACAAGGCTGAAGCCAAACGTCCAGTACATCACCGACCGCGCGCCGAACTTGTCCGACAGATGCCCGCCATAAGCCCGGAACAAGGATGCCGACAGGCCAAACGATGCCGCCGCCATCCCCGCGAATCGCACGTCAATGCCGTAGACATCGATCAGGTAATGCGGCGTCCACAGCGCCAACGCCACGAAGGCGCCGAAGACGAAGAAATAGTAAAGCGAGAACCGCCACACCTGCAGGTTCTTGAGCGGCGCGAATTGCTGCGCAAGCGAAGGGGCCTTGGCCCCGGTCCGGCGACGTTCCACCAGCGCCGGGTCGTCCTTGGCCAGAATGAAGAACAGAACACCGATGATGGCCAGGCCGACCGACCAGAGGTAGGCCACGCCATGCCAGCCATAAGCAACCATGACGAAGGGCGCAACGAACGTGGTGACCGCCGCCCCCACGTTCCCCGCGCCAAAGATCCCCAGCGCCGTGCCCTGACGCCCCGCGTCATACCAGCGGCTGACATAGGCCACGCCGATGATGAATGACCCGCCCGCCAAACCGATGCCAAGCGCGGCGATCAGATACATGATATAGCTGTGGGCAAATGTAAGCGCCCATGTGGCCAGCGCCGTAAGCAGCATCTGGACGGTAAACACCAGCCGACCGCCGTATTTTTCGGTCCAGACACCCAATATCAGGCGCGTGACGGAACCGGTCAGGATCGGCGTGGCTACCAGCAGGCCGAATTGCGTGTCATTGAGGCCCAGCTCGGCCTTGATGGCGACACCGATGATGGAAAAGATCGTCCAGACCGCGAAACAGGCGGCGAAGGCGATTGTGCTCAGGCTCAGGGCGCGCGTCTGATCGGCGCGCGGCGCTGTGGATACGGTCTGCATGGCAGGGCCTCCGGCAAGAGTGGCGTTTTAACCCCGTTGGGGGAATGGTGCCACAAATGCGGGCGAAATTGCAGGGCAGACTTGATCCAGATCACGAAACGCGGACAATCGGGGCGAAATAAATGAGCACCGGAAACAGATCATTTGCGGACGCGCGCTGTATCAAGGCCAATTCCGCGCGGATCAATCGAAGTCTTGATATTTATCAATTTATATGGTGGGAGTTGGCAGCTCCATGCGGGGAAACAGGACATGCCCGAGTCGGAATACCGCGATATTCGAAACCTCGATCTGTTCGCGCAGATGAAGGATGAACATTTCACCGCCTTGACGCGCGGGGCCTATGTGCAGAATTTCCCCGCCCAGATCGACCTGATCACCGAAGGCGAACCAAGCGATTTCCTGCATGTCGTGCTGTCCGGGGCGGTCGATCTTTTCGCGCGCTGGAACGGTCGCGAAACCAGCCTGGAAACCGTGCGCCCCATCTCGACCTTCATCCTTGCCGCGAGCATCCGCGATGCGCCCTACCTCATGTCGGCCCGGACCCTTGAAAAAAGCCGGATCGCGCTGCTTCCCAGTCAGGATGTGCGCGCCATCTTCGACCTTGACGGCGCATTCGCCCGCGCCATCGTGGCCGAGCTTGCGCAATGCTATCGCTCGGTCATCAAGGGGCAAAAAGACCTCAAGCTGCGCAGTTCTCTGGAACGGCTTGCCAACCACCTCTTGCGGCAGCAAAGGCGGGCGGGCGGTGCGGCCGCGTTCGAGCTTGATTTCGAAAAGCGCCGCCTTGCGTCGGTTCTGGGCATGACGCCGGAAAACCTCAGCCGCGCCTTCAAGGGGCTTCGGCCCTATGGAGTCACCGTAAACGGCACCCGCGTCACCATCGCGCACCAGGATGACCTTGAACGCTTCGCCAAGCCCAACCCGCTGATCGACGACGTTTCAAGCTGATCCTGCGGGGCCGCATGAACACCGCCGGGACGCTTCGCCTTGACCGGCGCGCGCGCGGAGGGCGTGGAAGATGCGTATTTGGGCCAAGATGAAATGAGCGAGGGTTTTCCTTGTGCGCTCAACGGGCGGGCCTGATTGAGGGCGACACGCGGCTACCGTTTCGGGCGGTTGTCGATCACCCGCAAAGCCTTGCCTTCCGAGCGGGCGATGTGATCGGGGTCGTGCACATCGATCCGGGCTGAAAGGCCGATCACGCTTTTGATGTGATGCGACAGTTCCGCCGCGACCGCCTTGCGGGCGTCGGGCGCGGTGGCATCGGGGGTGCATTCGACATGCACCGTCATGCTGTCCATCGGGCCCGACCGGGTCAGTTCGATCTGGAAATGCGGCGCAAGGGCGCGGCATTTCAGGATCTGTTCCTCGATCTGCGTCGGAAACACGTTGACGCCGCGCAGGATCATCATGTCATCCGACCGCCCGGCGATCTTTTCCATCCGCCGCATGCTGCGCGCGGTGCCGGGCAGCAGGCGGGTCAGGTCGCGGGTGCGATAGCGCACCATCGGCATGCCTTCCTTGGTCAGCGTGGTGAACACCAACTCTCCCATCTCGCCTTCGGGCAGCACCTCTCCCGTTTCGGGGTTGATGACTTCGGGGTAGAAATGATCTTCCCAGATATGCATCCCGTCCTTGGTTTCCACGCATTCATTGGCGACGCCGGGGCCCATGATTTCCGACATGCCGTAGATATCGACGGCGTGCATGTCGAACGCGCCCTCGATCTCGGCGCGCATGGCGTTGGTCCAGGGTTCGGCGCCAAAGATGCCGACGGCCAGCGACGAGTCGCGCGGATCGATCCTCTGACGGCGGAATTCATCCAGGATCGACAGCATGTAGGAGGGCGTGACCATGATCACACGCGGCTTGAAATCGGCAATGAGCGTGACCTGCCGTTCGGTCATCCCGCCCGACATCGGCACCACGGTGCAGCCCAGCCGTTCGGCCCCGTAATGCGCGCCCAGCCCGCCGGTGAACAGCCCGTACCCATAGGCCACATGCACGATGTCGCCCGTGCGCCCGCCCGAGGCGCGGATGGATCGCGCCACCAGATCGGCCCAGGTGCTGATGTCCTGCGCGGTATAGCCCACCACGATGGGCTTGCCGGTGGTGCCCGATGATCCGTGCACCCGCACCAGTTTTTCGCGCGGCACCGCGCACATCCCGAATGGGTAATTGTCGCGCAGATCCGCCTTGGTGGTGAAGGGGAACCTGGCCAGATCGGCCAGAGATTTCAGGTCATCGGGATGTACCCCCGCATCATCGAACCGTTTGCGATAGAAGGGGGCGTTTTCATAGCAGTGGCGCAGCGACCATTTCAGGCGGCTCAGTTGCAGCGCGGCGATCTCATCGCGCGAGGCGGTTTCGATCGGCTCCAGGTCGCCCGGTCGTGGCGCAAGATCTTCCATGGTGTTCCTCCCCTAAGGTGGCGTCAGGCGGTTTCGGGCAGATGCGTGCCCTTGATGGTGCGGGAATGGCCGCGAAATTCGGCAATCTGTTCGCCCGCCTGATTGGTGACGCGGATGTCATAGATGCCGCCCCGGCCCCGGCGCGACACCTCGCGGGCGGTGGCGGTCAGGCGGTCGCCTTCAAACGCCGGGGCCAGAAAGGTGATGCTGGCCATCTGCGCCACGACGCGCTGGTTGTAGGAGTTGCAGGCAAAGGCGAAGGCGCTGTCGGCCAGCGTAAAGATATAGCCACCATGCGCCATGCCGTGGCCATTGGTCATCACCTGCGACAGGGTCATCGACAAGGTGGCGGTGCCGGGGCCGATATGATCGCGGCAGATGCCCAGATGCTGCGTTGCATGGTCATCGGCCCACATCGCATCGGCACAGGCCTGCGCCAGCGCATCGGCGGAAAGGGGGGGATTCACGGTCATTTTCCTTTGAACACGGGCGCGCGTTTTTCAAGCAAGGCGGTGACGCCTTCGGCGTAATCGGCGGTGCGCCCCGTTTTGCGCTGGCTGTCGCGTTCCAGGTCAAGCTGCGCGTCAAGGCTGTTGGTGGCCGCCGCCTGAATGCAGCGTCTGGTCAGGCCAAGGCTGCGGGTGGGACCGACCGCGAATTTGGCGGCCAGCGCGCGGGCCTCATCCATCAGCGCCGCGTCTTCGACGGCTTTCCAGATCAGGCCCCAATGCGCGGCGGTGTCGGCATCCAGCCGGTCGGGCCGCTCAAGCACCAGTTCCAGCACACCGCCCGCAAGCGTGGCCTGCACGGTTTCCGCATCCTGTGCCATCCAGCCCCCCCCAATTCGCCTGGGTGGATATATTCGCAAACCGATCGGTCAGTCAATTCAAATCGGTTTGCGACAAACCCCGCCACACCAGATGCCAATGTGGCGCAAAGCCTGCGGTGCGGCAATAGCCGTGGGTCACGGGGGTCTCGGTCACGGGTGTTGCGCGCGCTGGCCCTGCGTTCGCCAGACCAAGGCAATCTCGGGCATCGGGCGGATATCGCCATCCATGGAACAGATCGACCTTAACGACACGCTCGGGTCGAACCGGGCGGCCAATCTGCCCCTTGTCCCGGACCCCGACGAGGTGTCGGAAACCCGCTGGGTCGATCTGGATGCGCTGGTTGCCGAAACCCTCCGCTACCTCGGCCGTTTCCCGCCGTCGCTGCGGATCTATCTGGCCAAGCACCGCGATATCATCTTTGGCCCGCCCCATCTTTGGCCCGCCCCATCTTTGGCCCGCCCAGTGTCCAGCCCAGCACCATCCCCCCACCCGGCCCGTCGCATCGCGGGGCTGAGCGCGCTATTTCGTGCCCGAACCCGCATCCGTCCGGTCGCTCCGGGCCAGCCGGGCGGCCCGCCCGCCGCGGCGCCTGGCAAGCTGTGGTGCGCGGTCGGGCAGGTCGGCGATGATCGCCGCGCGTTCCGCATCGCTTATCCGGCCCCAGGCGCTGATTTCCTCGATCGTGCGCAGGCATCCGGTGCACAGCCGCGCCTCGGGATGGATCACGCACAGCTTGACACAGGGCGATGCGATTTCCTGCCGCACCCAGATATCATCACTCATCATTCACCCTCGCCTGTCTGCGCAGATAGGTCAGCCGATCCAGCGCCCCCTGAAGGATAAAGCCCGCGGCGACATGGTCAATGACCTCGCCGCGGCGTTTGCGGGATGTATCCGCCTCGAGCAGCGCGCGTTCGGCGGCGACGGTTGACAGGCGTTCATCCCAGAACCCGATGGGCAGGGGGCATAGCCCGGCCAGATTGCGGGCAAAGGCGCGGGTCGACTGGCAGCGCGGCCCCTCGGACCCGTCCATGTTGCGCGGCAGGCCCAGAACGATACCCCCCAGCGCGCGGCCTGTGGCGATCTCGATGATACGCGCGGCATCAAGGGTGAATTTGCGCCGCGCGATGGTTTCCAGCGGGGTCGCGATCGACCACATCCCATCCGAAACCGCCACCCCGATGGTCTTGGTGCCAAGGTCAAGGCCGATCAGCCCGCGCCCGGCAGGCAGGGCGGCGGCAAAGCCATCCCAGTCGTCGTGAACCGTCACGGGGCCACACCCGCAGCTTGTGCGGCTGCGCGGATGATATCAATCGCGCCGGGATCGGAAAACGCCGCCTGCGCGCGCGCCCAGGCGTCGGCGGCCTTGTCGCCCTCTTGCAACACGCCGTAGGCGCGGATCAGTTGCGCCCATTCGGCGGGGGTTCCGCCCTGATCGGAAAGGCGCGCGGCCAGCCCGCCAACCATGCCGCGGATCATCTCCATCCGGTCGCCCGTGCTCATCTGGCCCGCTGCGGCAACATCGGCGGCGGCGGGGCCGCGCAAGGGGGCTGCGCCCGCGCCGGGCGGCGTGTAACGCACCCCGGCCAGTTGTGCGAGTTCGCCGATCCGCTCGCGGATCGGGCCGACCCAGGGCGCGTCAGGCGGGCTTTCCTCCAGCAGCACCCGCCAGATGTTGAAGGCGCGATCCGGCCGCCCGGTCTGCGCGTCGAGCAGGCCAAGATAGAACCGCGCGGTGCCATTGCCGGGATCGGCCGCCAGAACATCTTTCAATGCCGCTTCGGCCTCGGGCGAAACATAGCCCCCCGCCGCTTCTATCAGCAACTCTGCCCGCCCGGCCAGATCGCGCGCGTCGGCAGCCTTGCCCTTGAGGGCGATCACCCGGTCCTGCGCGGCAAGTGCGGCCTTGTAATTCCCCAAAATCGCCTCGTTGCGGGCCAGCAGCATATGCCCGCGCAGATCGTTCGGCCGACTGGCCACGGCGCCTCGCAACTGATCGATCATGGCCAGGAACTGCGGATCGGCCTTGGCTTGCACACGCTTTGCCGCATCGCCAACCATCGCGGATGCCGCCGCCTCGGCCTCGGCCTGCGCCGGGCGCGTGTCGCGCAGCACCTTTGCCTGGGCAAAGCGGGCGGAGAGCGGCGCGTCGCGATACCCCGGCGCGCCGATGCGCAGATAGACGCCAAAGGCCACCGCCACCACCCCGACCACCATCGCCCCCGCCACGATGCGGCGGGTTCCCGCGCGGGCGGCCCCGCCCTTTACGCGCTGATTTCGGCCCGCGCGGTCGGCTTCCAGTATCCGGCGCTTGACCTCGGTGCGCAGCCGCCCGGCCTCGTCAGGATCAAGGATGCCGCGCCGGGTGTCTTGGTCGATCTCGGCCAGTTGATCGCGATAGACGGCGATGTCATGGCTTTGGGCCGGGGCCGCGGCACCTGCCTGGCCCCGCAACAGGGCCATCAGCAAAAAACCGGCAACAAGGGTTGCAAGCGCGCCGCTGACGATCCAGAATTCCATCATGCCTCCTTGGTTGTGACCCATGTAAAGGCTCAAGGCCGGGATCGAAAGCCCCATGATGCCGCAACCCTGACCATGCGCTTTGGCCATGTCGCTTTGGCCATGTCGCTTTCCGCCCCGATATGCCGCAGCCGGTTGCGGTGCCGCCCCGCCACGCCGCTATACCGTTCCCAGAAAAGACCGCAGGGCCCGATGAAACGCTATTCCGCCTTTTCCATCTTCCGCGAGGCGCTGCGAAACAACAGCGGCTGGCAGCGCGCCTGGGCCGCGCCCGAACCAAAGGCGCAATACGATATCGTGATCGTGGGCGCGGGCGGGCACGGGCTGGCGACGGCGTATTACCTGGCAAGGAACCATGGCATCGCCAATGTGGCGGTGCTGGAAAAGGGCTGGCTGGGCGGCGGCAATACCGGGCGCAACACCACGGTGATCCGATCCAACTATCTGCAAGACCCGTCGGCGGCGATCTATGAAAAATCCCGCAGTCTTTATGAAACGCTCAGCCAGGATCTGAACATGAACATCATGTTCTCTCCGCGCGGCGTGATGATGCTTGCACAAACCGAACATGAGGTGCGCGGCTACAAACGCACCGCGCAGGCCAATGCGCTGCAAGGGGTAGCGACCGAATTCATCCCGCCCGCCCGCGTCAGGGAACTGTGCCCGATCATCCGGATCGACGGCCCGCGTTATCCGGTGCTGGGCGCGCTTTGGCAGCCGCGCGCGGGCACCGCGCGCCATGATGCGGTGGCCTGGGGCTATGCGCGGGCCTGTTCGGCCATGGGCATCGACATTATCGAGCGGTGCGAGGTGACGGCGATCCGCAGCAACGCGGGGCAGGTGGCCGGTGTGGAAACCACGCGCGGCGCAATTTCCTGCGGCAAGCTTGCACTGGTCGTCGCGGGCCATTCGGGGCATCTGGCGGAAATGGCCGGTTTCCGCCTGCCGATCGAATCCGTGGCGCTTCAGGCGCTTGTGTCCGAACCGATCAAACCCTGCCTTGACGTGGTGGTCATGGCCAACACCGTGCACGGCTATATGTCGCAATCCGACAAGGGAGAGATGGTGATCGGCGGCGGCGCGGATGGCTACAACAACTACACCCAGCGCGGCAGCTTCCACCATGTCGAGGAAACCGTGCGCTCGCTCATCGAAACCTTTCCGATGCTCTCGCGGCTCAAGATGCTGCGCCAATGGGGCGGCATTGTTGACATGACCGGCGATCGGTCGCCGATCCTGTCGAAAACCCCGCTGGGCGGCTGCTATGTCAACTGCGGCTGGGGCACCGGCGGGTTCAAGGCGATCCCCGGTTCGGGCTGGGCGATGGCCGAACTGCTGGCCAAGGGCCACAGCCCGCTTGCCGAAGCCTTCGGGCTGGACCGGTTCCGCGAGGGGCGTTTCATCGACGAATCCGTGGCGGCGGGGGTGGCGCATTGACCAAAATACACCCCCCCTTTTCCCATCCTCTCGACCGAAATACTCTCGGGGGGCGCGGGGGGCAGACAGCCCCCCGCCCTTGCCTCCCGCGCAGGCCCCAACCATGCTGATCCTGACCTGCCCCTGTTGCGGCATCAAGGCCGATGAAACCGAACTTGCGCCGGGCGGCGAGGCGCATATCAAACGCCATGGCCCCGGATCGTCGGATGCCGAGTTCGAGGCCTATCTGTTCACCCGCGCCAACCCGCGCGGCGTGCATTTCGAACGCTGGCGCCACGCTTATGGCTGCGGCAAATGGTTCCTGGCCGCCCGCGCCACCGACACGCTGGAGGTGTTCGGCACCTACCCCGCAACATCCACCGCCGTGCCCGATGCCATCCTTTCCCGCATCCGCGCCCGCCGCCCCGACTGGATCAAACCCGACCGGATCAAACCGGCATGAGCCATCGTCTTCCCTCTGGCGGCCGCCTGATCGACCGCGCCACCACGCTTGGTTTCACCTTCAACGGGCGTCGGCTCAAGGGCTATGGCGGCGATACGCTGGCCTCGGCGCTGCTGGGCAATGACCGGATGCTGGTGGGCCGGTCGTTCAAATACCATCGCCCACGCGGCATCGTGGCCTCGGGCCCCGAAGAGCCGAACGCGCTGGTCGGCCTGGGGCAGGGCGCGCGGTTCGAGCCGAACCAACGCGCCACCACAACCGACCTTTTCGCCGATCTTGTCGCGCAAAGCCAGAACCACTGGCCCAGTCTTGATTTTGACATCGGCGCGCTGAATGGCCTGATGTCGCGGTTTCTGTCGGCGGGGTTCTATTACAAGACCTTCATCCACCCCCGCGCCTTCTGGAAACACCTGTTCGAGCCGACGATCCGGCACTCGGCGGGGCTTGGCCGGCCGACAAGCGAACCCGACGCCGACCGTTACGAACACCTCTATGCCTTTGCCGACGTTCTGGTGATCGGCGGCGGTATCGCGGGGTTGCAGGCGGCGCGCACGGCGGCCGAAAGCGGCGCGCGGGTGATGATCTGGGAACAATCGGCGCATTGGGGCGGCCGCGCCCCCGTCGATGATCCCGATGTCGAAGGCATGCCCCCCGACGACTGGATCAGCGCCACGCTGCACTGGCTGCGGGCGCAGCCCAATGTCACGCTGCGCAGCCGCACCATGGGGGCGGGCGTCTATGATCACGGCTATGCGCTGGGCTATGAACGGGTGACCGATCACCTGCCCGGCCTTGATGCGCCCCGCCACCGCCTGTGGCGCGTGCGCGCCGGTCGGATCATCACCGCCACCGGCGCGATAGAGCGGCCGCTGTCCTTTGCGGGCAATGATGTGCCGGGGGTGATGCTGGCCGGGGCGGTGCGCGATTACGTCGTCAATTTCGGGGTGGCGCCGGGTCGGCGCACCGTGATCGTCACCAACAATGACGATGCCTACCGCACCGCCATCACCCTGCACAGCGCCGGGTTGGAGGTGGCGGCGGTGATTGACGCGCGCGCCCGCGCCACCGGCGATCTGCCGCAGCGCGCCCGCAGCCTTGGCATCCGGGTAATGACGGGGCGGGCGATTGCGCGGGTGCGGGGCGGGGGCCGGGTGACGGGGGTTGATATCTGTCAACACACTGGCACCGGCGCGGCCGGCGCGCTGATTGCCTGCGATGCGGTGGCGATGTCGGGCGGCTGGTCGCCGGTGGTGCACCTTTGGTCGCATTGCGGCGGCAAGCTGATCTGGGACGCGGGCGCGGCCCTTTTCCGCCCCGATCCGGCCCGCGCGCCCACCGGGGCCGATGGCGCGGCTTTCGTGGCGGCGGCGGGGGCGGCGAACGGGGTGATGCGGGGCGCGGCGCTTCTGGCCGATGCCCGCGCGGCGGCGGCGGGCGGCGACGCACCCGCCCCGGAACCTGAGGCGATCACCCCCGTCTGGATCATGCCCGCCGCCGCCGGGCCCGGCCTGCGGGCGAAGATGTGGCTCGATTTTCAGAACGATGTCAAAGTGTCCGACGTGCAGCAGGCCGCGCGCGAGGGCTATGTCAGCGTTGAACACGCCAAACGCTATACCACGCTGGGCATGGCCACCGATCAGGGCAAGCTGGGCAATATCAACGGCCTTGCGGTTCTGTCGGATGCGCAAGGCGCGCCGATCCCGGATGTCGGCACCACCACCTTTCGCCCGCCCTACACGCCCATTTCGATGGGGGCCATCGCGGGCGAGGCGCGCGGCGATGTCTTTCAGCCGCTGCGCCGCACCCCGATGCATGACTGGCACGCCGCCCATGGCGCCGATTGGGAACCGGCGGGCCAATGGCGGCGCCCCTATTGCTATCTTCGGCCGGGTGAGGCGCGCAATGATGCGGTCGCGCGCGAAATTCTGGCGGTGCGCGGGGGTGTCGGGCTGATCGATGCGTCAACCCTTGGCAAGATCATCGTCAAGGGGCCGGATGCGGGCCGGTTTCTGGACATGCTTTACACCAACATGATGAGCAATCTTGCCCCCGGCAAATGCCGCTATGGGCTGATGTGTTCGGAAAACGGCTTTCTGATCGATGACGGGGTGGTGGCGCGGATCGACGAAGACACCTGGCTTTGCCACACCACCACCGGCGGCGCGGACCGCATTCACGCCCATATGGAAGACTGGCTGCAATGCGAATGGTTCGATTGGCGCGTGTACACCGCCAATGTCACCGAACAGTTCGCGCAGATTGCCGTGGCCGGGCCGAAGGCGCGCGATCTTTTGCAGGCGCTGGGGGGCCTGGACGTATCATCGGGCGCGCTGCCGTTCATGTCCTGGGCCGGGGGGCGGCTTGCCGGTATTCCTCTGCGCGCCTATCGGATTTCGTTCAGCGGCGAGCTGTCTTACGAACTGGCCACGCCCGCCGGGCACGGGCTGGCGCTGTGGCGGGCGCTGGTGGATGCCGGGCAGGATCTGGGCGTGATCGCCTATGGCACCGAGGCGATGCATGTCATGCGCGCCGAAAAGGGGTTCATCATGATCGGCGATGAAACCGACGGCACGGTCATTCCGCAGGATCTGGGCCTTGGCTGGGCGATCTCACGGAAAAAGGCCGATTACATCGGCAAGCGCGCGCAGGAACGGGCGCATATGACCGACCCGGATCGCTGGAAACTGGTCGGGTTGCAAACCCTTGACGGATCGGTACTGCCCGAAGGGGCCTATGCGGTGACGGATGCGCGCAATGCCAACGGGCAGGTGGTGACAGAGGGACGCGTGACCTCGACCTGTCATTCCCCGACGTTTGACCGTGGCATCGCCATGGGGCTGGTGCGCCATGGCCCCGACCGGATGGGTGAGGTGCTGCGTTTCAACCGCGTCGATGGCACCACGGTTGAGGCGCGCATCGTCGATCCGTGTCTTTATGACCCGAAGGGAGGGCGGCAAGATGTCTGACCCCGTCAGCGCGCTGCCCGGCGCCCGCTACACGGGCTATGTGACGGTGGCCGAAGCCGGGGTGCAAGGCATGATCACCCTGCGCGGCGATCCATCCGCCGACGCGCTGCGCAGGGCGTTGCGCGCGGCCATCGGGGCGGACATGCCGGATCGACGGCGCATCGTGGCAGGCACCGCAGGCGCGGTGGCGTGGATGTCGCCCGACGAGGTGCTGATCCTGCTTCCCCACGGGGAAGCCGCGCGGGTGGTGGCGCAGATGCAGGCGGCCCTGGCGGGCGAACATGCGCTGGTGGTGGATGTGTCGGACGCGCGGGCGATGTTCACGCTGCGCGGCAAGGGCAGCGGCGCGGATGTGCGCGAGGTGCTGGCCAAGCTATGCCCGGTCGATCTGGCGCCCGCTGCCCTGCCCGCGGGCGAGGTGCGCCGTACCCGCGCCGCGCAGGCGGCGGTGGCCTTCTGGATCGACGCGGCGGGCGTGGCGCATCTGATCTGTTTTCGGTCGGTCGCGCAGTATGTCTTTGATTTGATCAGCCTTTCAGCCCGGCCCGGCGCCGAGGCGGGGCTGTTCCCGGACCCCTGAATTCAGGTATTTCCCACAGACCTTTGGTGCGGCCCCTTGACCTTCGGGCGGGAAAGGCCCTTATCTGGGGGGCAACCGGATAATTCAATCAGACCCTGCGAAAGGATTTCACATGGCTTTCGAACTCCCCCCCCTTCCCTATGCCCATGACGCGCTGGCCGATCTTGGCATGTCCAAAGAAACGCTGGAATTTCACCATGACATTCACCACAAGGCCTATGTCGACAATGGCAACAAGCTGATTTCCGGCACCGAATGGGACGGCAAATCAGTTGAGGAGATCATCAAGGGCACCTATCAGTCGGGCGCCGTGGCGCAATCGGGCATTTTCAACAATGCCTCTCAGCACTGGAACCACACACAGTTCTGGGAAATGATGGCGCCGGGTGAGAAAAAGATCCCCGGCGCGCTTGAGACGCGGCTCAAGGATGCGTTCGGCTCTGTCGACAAGTTCAAGGAAGAGTTCGCCGCCGCGGGCGCCGGGCAGTTCGGGTCGGGCTGGGCCTGGCTGGTCGTGGATGCGGAAGGCAACCTGCGCGTCACCAAGACCGAGAACGGCGTCAATCCGCTTTGTTTCGGGCAGACGGCACTTTTGGGATGCGATGTGTGGGAACACAGCTATTACATCGATTTTCGCAACAAGCGGCCGGCCTATCTGACCAACTTTCTTGAAAAGCTGGTCAATTGGGAAAACGTGGCCGAGCGGTTGTGGAATGCCTGAAACGGGTCTTCGCTAACGTGATATGGCCCCGCCGGGTAACCCTTGGGCGGGGCCTTTTTCTTGCCGGAATGACCGAACGGGTGCCACCACCCGCGCGCAAAAGCTGCGCATTCATTGCGCACCGGTGCGGCGCCGGAAGCCTGGCGCTTCGGTGACGGCCAGCGTGGCCTGCGCCCGCGCTGCAAGGGCGGATCAGCCGAATATATCGATGAATTCCCGCCATTCCCGCGCGCTCATGCCGCTGGTCTCTTGCGTCACCTTCTCCCCCGCCAGCATCCGGCGCAGGCAGGCAAGCGCCTTGGCTGACAATGTGGCGCCGCCCATGCGGTAATCCTCGAACGCGGCATAGGCCAGCGGCACCCAATCGCGCACGCAGGCAGCGATCGCCTCGGCATAGACGCGGATCTCGTATTGCGCATGGGCATCGGCGCGCAGGCGCAGGAAGTGGAAGAGGTTGTGCAGGTCGGTCTTCCAGTACCATTGCGTGTAGATATTGGCGGGCAGGTTCATGCGCGCCAGTTCGCGGGCAAGACCCTGCTGGCCGTCTTGGCTAAGCATCGCCTCGTAATTGTCATAGGCGCGCATCGCGTCGGTTTTGAGGATGTCGAGCACGCGCGCGGCCTCGGACCCGTCCAGCACCGCGCCCCGGCCCTGGTTGTTCTGGGTGGATTGCGCGGCAAGCTGTTCGGGGGCGGGGATGTAGAATTCGCGGTCCATCACCGAATAGCGGGCGGAGTATTCGTTGACGTTGGCCGTTCGGTGGCGGATCCATTGGCGGGCGACGAAGATTGGCAGTTTGACGTGCAGCTTGATCTCGCACATCTCGAAGGGGGTCGAATGCCAGTGGCGCATCAGATAGCGGATCAGCCCCTCGTCATTCTGCACATGTTTGGTGCCCGCGCCGTAAGACACGCGCGCGGCCTGCACGATGGCCGCATCATCGCCCATGTAATCGATCACCCGCACAAAGCCGTGATCAAGCACCGGGTTGGCGTGGTAAAGATGCGCCTCCATCCCGTCGCTGACCGCGCGCAGGGTCGGGCGGGGGGTGGCGCGCTGTGCGGCAATCTCGGCCTGCTGGTCGGGGGAGAGGGGCATGGCGGCGATCCTTTGGCGATGGGTGAGTCGGCGCCCACTATATCTGGGGTGGTGGGCTGAGTGAACGTCTATATGAAGTTGAGAAGGGCGGGCTTGCGCGAAATGCCACGGTCGCTCGGAAACTGCCCGTGGGCGTTGACTTTTTCCGGGGATCAAGGGATTCTGATAACAGGCACGTCATCCACAGAAGATGATGAAACGGGCAGAGGGTTTCATGGGCAGGATTTCATCGTTTCTGTTGGCTGTGGTTTTGGCCGGATGCGGCGGCAATTCGTTCGATAAGGTTGCGGTTGTCGATCCGGGGCCTGTTGAACCGGCCCCGCCCGTGGGCGAACTGGGCGATCCGGTGGATCCCAACGGGGTGACGGTGCCTGCGGTTCTGGCGCAGAATCTTGACGCGGCGGTGTTCGATCCCGTTGCCCAGACCTTGACGATTTCCCTGACCTCGCTGGATGGGTCGCCGGTCAGTGCCGCCTATAATCGCGACACATCGCTTGATGTGCCGGGGTTTCAGGCCTATTCGATTCAGGAAAATACCACACAGCGCAAATTCGTGGCGCTGTTCCGGGAGTCCGCGTCGGGAAATTCCCAGGCGGGCGTGGTGGCTGACGGCGGGCAGTTCGTGAATACCTTTGGCGGTGGCACCTTCGCCAGGTTCAACAGCGCGACCGCAACGTTGCCGACAACCGGGTTGGCAAGCTATACGGGCGAATACGCGGGGGTGCTGAACACCGGCGATGCCTTGCCCGGTCCTGGCGCGCCGTTTGATCCTGTCCAATCCCACCGGGTCACGGGTGAGGTTTTGCTGAACGCCGATTTCAACGACATGACGGTGAACGGCGGCATCCGCAACCGTCAGGTGGTCGAGACTGGGCAGGTCTATGATGACGTGTTTCTGGCAGTGACCGGGATCAGTGCCGACGGGGCCTTTGCCGGGGTGGCAAAGCGGGATCCGGTTGCGACCATGGGCAATTATGGCGGTGTCTTTGCCGGGCCGAATGCATCCGAGGTGGCGGGCGTGATCGTCGTGAACCCGGTGGTGGGCGCGACCGACCTGGTGGAACACGGTGCGTTCGTTATACCCGCCTGTGTCGGGGGCGATCCGTCGCCGTGTCCGTAAGGCGCGGTTTTGCACGGCGCGCCGGGCAGAATTCAGGGTTCGTACATTTTTTTGCGATGGTGTTGGTGGCATGGCTGGCCGTGCCAACCGGCGTGCAGGCGGGGCCGGATGATCTGACGATGGATCTGGCGACGGCGCGGGTGTTTGCGCGCGCGGCGATTGCCGAAGGGCAGGGCGAGCTTGCGCGGTCGGTGGCGTTGGGGCTTTTGCAGGCTGATCCCGATGATTTCTTTGCCTATGCGATCCTGTCGGCGGCGGAAAGCCTGCGCAACCGGCCCGATGCGGCGCGGGCGGCGGGGCAGCGGGCCTATCGGCTGGCCAGTACCGATGCCGAACGCTACGAGGCATCGATCCTGACGGCGCGGGCGCTGGCAGACGATCAATCCTACACGCTGGCGCAGCTTTGGTTGCGCCGGGCGGTGCAGGACGCCCCTGATGAGGTTGCGCGCGCCGGGGCTGAACGGCAGTTCCTGCGGGTGCGCCGGGTCAATCCGCTGTCGGTCAGCCTGTCGTTCGGTATTACCCCCACCTCGAACGTCAACAACGGGTCGAGCAAGGATCGGATAGAGGTTTTCGGCCTGCCGTTTCAACTGTCAGGCGCGTCGCAGGAACTGTCGGGGCTGGAAATATCGGGGGGCGCATCATTGCGCTATCGGCTGGCGCAGACACAAGACAGCGCGACAGAGGCCGGGGCCCTGCTGTTCGGGCGCACCTTTCGCCTGTCGGACAGCGCCAGACGCAAGGCCCCCGATGCCAAGGGCAGCGATTTCGCCTTTCAGGCCGTGGAACTGTCGCTGACGCACCGGTTCCGGACCGGGGCGGATCGGCCGGTTTATTCGGTTGGCGGCACGCTGGGCCGCAACTGGTTCGGGGGGGACGCGCTGACCAATTACGCGCGCCTGTCGCTGGGGCGCACCGTGTCGCTGGCCCAAAGCACCGCGTTCGACCTTGACCTGACCGGCGAGGCACGCGACCGGCTGGACAATTCCGACCGGTCGTCAACCCGGTTCGAGATCCGCGCCGGGATCACGCATGCCTTTGCGTCGGGCGATCGCGGCGGCGGGTATCTGGGGCTGCGCAGGGAAATATCAGACTCGGAAGATACGGATCATGCGGGGGTGCTGGCGGGGCTGCGGTATCTGCGGGGCAGCCCGGTTGCCGGGCTGCGGTTAAGCGCGCAGGCCGAGGTAGAGTGGCGCGAGTACGGGGTGACGGCGCTTGCCCCCGGCGGGCGCGAGGATTTTTCGGCCACGCTGGGCGTTACCGCCACCTTTGAGCGGGTTCAGTATTACGGCTTTTCCCCCAGTCTGGAACTGCGGGCGCGGCAGGTGACATCCGATGTCGCGCTGTTCGAAAGCCGCGAGATCGGGCTGCGGCTGGGCCTTGTTTCGGCGTTCTGAGGGCATTGGCGCGGCGCGGTTCTTGCCCTAGGTTGCAGGGGCAACGACAGGAGGCGCAACATGACCATTCGATATCTGCACACCATGGTCCGGGTGAAGAACCTGGAAGAGAGTATCGCCTTTTACGAGGCGCTGGGCCTGACGGAAACCCGCCGCATCGACAATGACGAGGGGCGGTTCACCCTGCTGTTCATGGCCCCGCCGGGACAAGAGGAATGCCCGGTCGAACTGACCTATAACTGGGATGGTGATGACGGGCTGCCCTCGGACAGCCGCCATTTTGGTCATCTGGCCTATGAGGTGGATGATATCTATGAAACCTGCGCCGATCTGCAATCGAAAGGTATCGTGATCAACCGTCCGCCGCGCGACGGGCGCATGGCCTTTGTGCGCTCGCCCGACAATATATCGGTGGAACTGTTGCAAAAGGGCGCGGCACAGGAGCCGAAGGAACCATGGGCAAGCATGGAAAATACCGGGCACTGGTAGGCGGCGCCCCGGCGCTGGATGTGTCGGGTGGCGGGGACAACAATCACGGGTTTGGCCACGATCTGGCGATGCCCATTTGCCGTTGGGCGGCGTTACGGTGAAGGGGCTGGTGGTCGGGCCCGCGCCGCCGTCGGTCGGGCGCGGGCGGGCCGTTCACTTGGCCATGGCGCGCTGATAGGCCGGGCGGGCGCGCATCCGGTCGAGATAGGCGGAATAGCCAGGCTGCGAGATGGGAAATTTTGCCCCGATCGCCCAGAATCCGCAATGGGTGCAGATGATGTCGGGCACCGTCATCACATCACCCATCAGGAAGGGGCCCGCACCCATGCGATCGACCAGCACCTTCTGGCTGCGCTCGAATTCCCATTTCAGGCTGTCCTTGATGGCGGGATGGCGCAGCTCTTCGGGCAGGATGAAGCTGTGGCGCGCGGCCATCCACAGCACAGCGTCGAATTCATCCAGCAGGAATTGCGTCAGGCTGTCTTGTCGGGCGCGATCCAGTGTTCCGGCGGGATAGGTCAGCGCGCCGTGTTTGTCGGCCAGATACTGGATGATCGCGGTTGAATCGGTGATGGGGGTGCCATCATCGACCAGCACCGGGATCTTGCCGACCGGGTTGAACGCGGTCACATCTTCCGAACGCGGCAAGGCGCGGGTGTGTTCATAGGGTTGTCCAAGTTCTTCCAGCATCCACAATACGCGGGCGGCGCGGCTTTTTGTGGTTCCGATGACGGTGTACATATGGTCTCCTAACGTGCTGCCATCATGGCGATGCGGATCAGTGTGCGTTCCATCAGTGCCATGGCCGGCGCGCGTTGGGAAGAGCGCAGGCGCAGGTCGGTTTCCACCAGATCGCCCAGCGCCCGTTCCAACCGGGCCGCGCCCCAGCGTTGGGCCTGGCGGGCCATCCGGTCGCGGCGCGGCCCCCAGACGGGGGGGCGGGCACGGGCAAGCCCCGAGGCCACGCCGCCCGGATCGCAGGCCGCCGCGTGCAGCGTGCGAAAATGCCGGGTGGCCTGAATGCACAGCGATACCGGCAACACCCCCTGGCCCGACAGCCGGTTGATCAGCGGCCCGATGGCCTGCACCCCGGCCTCTGCCACGGCGTTGATGACGTCATCGACGGCGGCCTCGATCGTGGCGGGGGCGCAAAGCGCGATGTCTTGCGGGGTCAGCGGTGCCGGATCACCGCGTTTGTAAAGGCCGATCTTTTCAACCGTCTGCCGGAAATCGCCCGGATCAAGGCTGCGCGACAGCGTGATCAGATCCGCCATGGCGGCGGGATCGATCTGGCGCAGGCCAGCGGCGGTCAGCAGGGCGTCAACCTCTTCGCGGGTGGGGGGATCATCGTAGATCGCGGCGGCGAATGCGTTTTTCAGGGTTTCGAACGTCTTGCGCAGCGGCGATTTCGCGCCAAGCCGACCGGCGGTGACGATCAGCACCGCATCCCCCGCCTGCCATTCCTTCAGCGCGGCGATGACCGGGGCGGCGGTTGTGTCGGTCACATCCTCGATCAGGGCGGCGCGCGGGCCGGGGAAAAAGCCCTGCGCGCGCATTGCGTCCGATACCGCAGCAGGATCGCGGCGCAGATCGGCGGCGTTGATGCGGGTCAGGCGCATTTCCGCCTCGCCCTCGGGGCCGATCAGGGCGCGCACCACCTCTTGCCGTTTCAGGGCGACGCGCATCGCATCGTCGCCATGGATCAAAAGCCCCGCGTGTGCCGGATCGGGCCGGGCGAAAATGCGGGTCGCATCGCGGCCCGAGAGCTTCATGCGCCCCAGGCCCCTGGTGTGGCCAGCAGTTGCGTCACGATCTGATCCGCGAGGATGCGCATCAGGCGGCGGCTTGCGTCGATCTCGGCCGTGCGGGTGGCAAGGGTGGTGCCGGTGGTGGAATGGGCGGTGAAATTGCGCACCCGGCCCGAGGCCAGAACCTTGTCATTTTGCAGGTTGGTGACCTTATAGGTCACCTCACCGGTCAGGTTGTAACGGGTGATGGCATTGGTGGGCGATACGCCGATAGCCACCTGATCGGTGGCGATGCTGTAGCTGAGCGCGTAGGCCGCATCGGTCGGGCGGCCGATGCGTTCTTCCAGCCGCTCCACCAGATCGAAACCGCGCTTGTCGGTCGGCGCATCTATCAGGAACCGGCCTTGCAGGTTTGACGCCGCGCCGCCCGGCCCATAGGCCGGGGTAAACCCGCAGCCTGCCAGAGCGGCACCCAGGCCCAACAAAAACGATCTGCGATCAGAGAACCACATTGACGATACGCCCCGGAACCACGATCAGTTTTTTCGGGCTGGCCCCGGCAAGAAAGCGCACCACCTCGGGGTCGGCCAGCACCAGTTTTTCAACGTCACCCGTTGGCAGGGCTTTGTCCACCTTGATTTCGCTGCGCCGTTTGCCGTTGATCTGGATCGGCAGGATTACGGTATCATCTGTCAGCAGCGCCGGATCGGGTTTGGGCCAGGGGGCGGCGGCAACCAGCCCCGCACCGCCAAGGATGTGCCAGGCCTCTTCGGCCAGATGCGGGACCATGGGCGCGGAAAGCTGGGCGAGCGTGCGCAGCGCCGTGCGCTTTGCCTCGGCGCCCGCGTCGGATTTCTGGACGGCATTGGTCAGGGCGTAAAGTGCGGCGACTGCCTTGTTGAAGGCGAACCCTTCGATCCCGCGCGTCACCTCGTCGATGGCGCGGTGCGTGGCGCGGGCGAGATCCGCGTCGGCGGGGTGGGGGCCGCTGGTATAGGCCGCTGCCTCATGCGCCATGCGGTGCACGCGGGTCAGGTGGCGGAACGCGGCCTCGGCCCCCGAGGATGTCCATTCGACATCGCGTTCTGGCGGGCTGTCGGACAGCACGAACCAGCGCGCGGTATCGGCGCCGAACTGCGAGATGATGTTGACCGGATCGACGACATTCTTCTTGGATTTCGACATCTTGGCCGAGGGGATGACCGTCACCGCCGCGCCGGTGGCCTTCAGTTTGCCGTCTTCGACGTCTTCGGGCAGGTGATAGACGGGGCGGCCCTGCGCGTCGCGGGTCATGTAGATTTCATGCGTCACCATGCCCTGGGTGAAAAGCGCGTTGAACGGCTCTATCGCCTTGGCGGGCAGGTGGCCGGTGCGGTGCATGGCGCGGGCGAAGAAGCGCGAATAGAGAAGATGCAGGATCGCGTGTTCGATGCCGCCGATATACTGATCGACATTCATCCAGTATTCGGCCTCGACCGGGTCGGTCGGCGTTTCGGCGTGGGGCGCGGTGAAACGGGCGTAGTACCACGAGCTATCGACGAAGGTATCCATCGTGTCGGTTTCACGCCGGGCGGGTTTGCCGCAGGAAGGGCAGGCGCAGTGCCGCCATGTCGGGTGCCGATCCAGCGGGTTGCCGGGCTGATCGAACGTCACGTCATGGGGCAGGCGGATGGGCAGGTTTTCCTTGCGCTCTGGCACCACGCCGCAGGCATCGCAATGCACGACCGGAATCGGGCAGCCCCAGTAGCGTTGCCGCGACAGGCCCCAATCGCGCAGGCGGTATTGGGTGACGCCGTGGCCCACGCCCTTTTCCTCGCAGAATGAGATGGCGGCGGCGATGGCGTCGGTGCCGGTCTGTTCCTCGGGCCCGGCGAAGCCGCGGATATAGCGCACGGGTTCGGTCTTGGGGGGCACGAATGCCTCATCCAGCGGGGCCTCGTCGGCGCCCCTGGCAACGAAAACCGGCGGGATCGGAAGGCCGTATTTCGTGGCGAATTCGAAATCGCGCTGATCATGGGCGGGCACGCCGAAAATCGCGCCGGTGCCATAGTCCATCAGGATGAAATTGGCGATATAGACCGGCAGTTCCAGCGCGGTATCGAACGGGTGGCGCACGCGGATGCCGGTGTCAAACCCGCGTTTTTCGGCCTTTTCCAGCGCCTCTTCGGATGTGCCGATGCGGCGGCATTCCGCGTTGAAGGCGGCGACCTTCGGGTCATGCCGTTCCAGGTTCCTGGCCAGCGGATGGTCGGGCGAGATGGCGGCAAAGCTCATCCCCATCAGCGTGTCGGGGCGGGTTGAATAGACCTCCAGCCGGTCAAACCCTTCGGGCGCGCCCACCGTCGAAAACGCCATCTGCAACCCGCGAGAGCGGCCGATCCAGTTGGCCTGCATCAGACGCACCTTTTCGGGCCAGTCCTTGAGCCCGTCAAGCGCGGTCAGCAAATCCTCGGCATAGTCCGAGATGCGAAAGAACCATTGCGTCAGCTCGCGCCGTTCAACCTCG
Organism: Paracoccaceae bacterium; assembly: GCA_014359745.1. GTDB lineage: Bacteria > Pseudomonadota > Alphaproteobacteria > Rhodobacterales > Rhodobacteraceae > JACIYW01. Next base: position 39,615 of record JACIYW010000006.1, read on the forward strand.
GCCCCCGAACGCCAGCCGCGCCCGTCGATCACCTGTTCATTGGCGAGCACGGTCATGTCGACCGGATCCCAGTTCACCACCGCGTTCTTGCGATAGACGATGCCCGCATCCAGCATATCAAGGAACATCGCCTGCTGCTGGCCGTAATATTCAGGATCGCAGGTGGCGAATTCGCGCGACCAGTCGATCGACAGGCCCAGCGGTTTCATCTGCGCGCGCATCTGGTCGATATTGGCATAGGTCCAGTCGGCGGGGTGGCCGCCCTGTTCCATTGCGGCGTTTTCGGCGGGCATGCCGAAGGCGTCCCATCCCATCGGGTGCAGCACCGAATAGCCTTGTGCGGCCTTGGTGCGCGCCACCACATCGCCCATGGTGTAGTTGCGCACATGGCCCATGTGGATGCGCCCGGACGGGTAGGGGAACATTTCCAGCACGTAATATTTCGGGCGGGCGGGATCGTGGCGGGCGGTGAATATCCCGGCATTTTCCCATGCGGCCTGCCAGCGCGGCTCGGTCACGGCGGGGTCAAAGGATGACATCGGATGTCCTTCACAGGCGGCGACCGCACCCCCGAAAAGGGCGCGACTGCCGGATCAGCGGTTGATTTCTGCGAGCCGGAATTGCCGCGCGCGGGTCAGGATCGCGTTTTCGACGGCGCGTGTGGTTTCCAGCGACACCGGCCCACCACCCCGCGCCTCAAGCGCGACATGCAGCGATCGCGCATCAAGGGCGGGATCCTGCACATAGACGGTGGCGCGATAGGCGCGCCCGCCGCCGGGCGGGACGCCGAATCCCGTGGTGAACACGCCCGAGAACGGATCAACCGTTTCCAGCGGCAGGAAGCTGAGCACATCAAGCGCCGCCGTCCAGATGTAGCGATTGACGCGCAACGTTACCTCGGGGCTGACGTTGCGCCCGAATGTGCCGCCGACCACCCCGGCCGAAAGCCCGGCCTGGGCGTTGGCTGCGGCGCTGTCAGACTTGAACAGGTCGCGGAAATAGCCGTTGAACAGCCCGCTCCGTTCGGGTTGGGCGGCCACGGTCTGGGTCGCCGGGGCCTGCCCGGCAATGGTGCGCGGCGCGCTGGCCGCCTCTACGGCAACGGCGGATGTTGGGGCCGGGTCACTTTTGTTCCTGGTAAAGATGCTGTTCAGCACCCCCCGGAACGAACCGCTGCCGGCCACGGCCTCGGTCTCGACGAGCGTGGCATCTTGCATTCCGGCCGGTTGGCTGGTGTTTGCACCACCCTGGGCCGGGGCGGGGGGCGGTGCGGCCACCTGTTGCGCGGTTGCGGCGGGGGCATTTTCGGATGCGGGGGCGGTTTCCTCGGCGGTGTGGGTGCCAAAAATGTTGCCTATGCCGCGCACCAATCCACGCACGGGGCCATCGCCCGAAGGGTTTTGTGCGCCGCCGCCGCAGGCCGACACCATCAGGACGAGGGCGAGGGCCATCGCTGCCCGGTGTTTTCCCGTAGAAATCATGAATGTTTCTCCCGCCGCACTGCTTTGCAGGTGTCTAACTGACGGGTTTTGGGCAAACAAGGCTTTTCGAGGTCTTGGCGGACGGGTTATGCAGGGGGTTGACGCTGTGTCGGGCGGGTGCGCAGAAAATGGCTTGTCCGGCCTGGCCTTTCAGGGGGCGGGTGACACGATGGGTTTGGCCGGGATCAAGGCAGAGGTGGCGGCGGCCGAGGCCGCGGCGGGGCGCGCGCCGGGTTCCGTGCGGCTGATTGCCGTCTCGAAAGTGCAGCCGCTGGCGCGGGTTGAGGCGGTTTTGCAGGCCGGGCACCGGGTGTTCGGTGAAAACCGCGTGCAAGAGGCGGCAGCCAAGTGGCCCGGCCTTCGCGACAGGTTCGGGCCGGTTGCGGTGCATCTGATCGGGCCCCTGCAAACCAACAAGGCGCGCCAGGCGGTAGAGCTGTTCGACGCAATTCATTCGCTGGACCGCCCCAGACTGGCGCGGGTTCTGGCCGATCTGGCCGGGGCGCGGGGCGAATCCCCTGATATTTTCGTGCAGGTGAATACCGGCAAGGAACCGCAAAAGGCCGGTGTCCTGCCCGAGGCGCTGGATGGGTTCGTGGCCGAGGTGCGCAAAATGGGCCTGCCGCTGGTGGGGTTGATGTGCATTCCACCGGTTGACGCCGACCCCGCGCCGCATTTTTCCCTGCTGGCCGACATGGCCGCGCGCAACGGGCTGGCGCGCCTGTCGATGGGGATGAGCGGTGATTTCGCCACGGCCATCGCCGCGGGTGCCACCGATGTGCGCATCGGTTCGGCGATTTTCGGGGATCGTGTGCCGGGCTGACCGTCTTGCGGACTGACCGTCTTGTGGGCTGACGGGGCCGGGCTGACGGGGCGCGCATCTTGGCACAGGTCCGGGGCAACGGGCCAGATTCCATAGGCCCTGGTCAATAGATATACCTGATCTGATCGGTCCAATAGCGTTCAAGCCGGTGCAGCGCGGTGTTGATGTCGGCCATGCCGGAACGCCCGATCACCCCGCGGGTTTCCAGCCCTTCGGCGTGGCGGGCGAAAAGGTCGGCCACCACATCGCGCACCGCGCGCCCGCGCGCAGTCAGCCGCACCCGCACGGCGCGGCGATCCGCCTCGCAGCGCTGATGGTGCATATAGCCGGTTTCGACCAGTTTCTTGAGGTTGTAGCTGACGTTGGACCCCTGATAATAGCCGCGGGTTTTCAATTCGCCCGCCGTCACCTCATGTTCGCCGATGTTGAACAGAAGCAGCGCCTGCACCGCGTTCACATCCAGCAGGCCCAGCCGTTCGAATTCATCCTTGATCACGTCGAGCAACAGGCGATGCAGCCGCTCAACCAACGCCAGGCTGTCGAGGTAGTCGCCCAGAATGCCGTTGGGCTGGGTTTCCAGGTCTTTGGCGTGAAGGGTCATCATCCGCTCCGCAACAAGTTTGTGCGGGGCAGAATCAGCGCAAAACCCTACCTTTCGGTTAAACCGGGCGAAATATCCGGCGCGCCGGGCATCAGGCGCCCATGGGCGTGGCGGCTGATCTCGGCCATCAGGGGCGCAAGGCGGGCGGGGGCGGCATCCGGGGTGGTGACCCAGCGATAAAGGTCGTGATCGTTTTCTTCCAGCAGCACCTCGAAATCTTGCAGGGTGGCCGGGGCCATTTTGCCAAGCCGGTCATCGGCAAAGGGGCCAAGGATCAGGTCCATCTCGCGGATGCCGCGCCGCCAGGCCCGCATGCGCAGGCGTTTGAGTTCGGGGTCGGCAAAGGTCAGGTCTTTGGTCATGTCACGGCCCCCAGGGCCCGGCGCAGGCGCTTTTCCAACAGGCCAAGGCGTTCGGCCGATGTGCCGATATCGGCGCGCAACTGCCGCATCTCGGCGAAAATCGCGCTCACGTCGGGGGTGATCTGGCCGCCCTCATCG
>JACIYW010000060.1 GCA_014359745.1 Paracoccaceae bacterium
ATGCATCCGTAATTCCAACAAATAAAGCGTTCTACATTCCCGAGGGGCCTCTTTGGACTCTAGCCATTTTGAGTTCTAAGCTTCATCTCACATGGATTGAAACGATCTGTGGGCGGCTTGAATTGCGATTGTCGTATTCCAACACCCTCGGCTGGAACACCTTCCCTGTCCCGAAACTGACCGAAAAGAACCGCGCCGACCTGACCCGGTGCGCGGAAGGTATCCTTCTGGCCCGCGAGGCGCATTTCCCCGCCACCATCGCCGACCTCTACGACCCCGAAAAAATGCCCGCCAACCTGCGCGCCGCCCATGACCACAATGATGAGGTGCTGGAACGCATCTATATCGGCCGCCGCTTTCGCAACGACACCGAACGGCTGGAAAAGCTGTTCGAGATGTACACGAAGATGACGACGAAGGTGGGCGCGTAACCTTTGCCCGAGGCACCCATGTGTGTTATCAATGCGCATGATCCGCCCACAGAAGGCCCCCATGACCAAACGCGCCACCAACCTGACCATCGACCCGGTGCTTCTGGACGAGGCCCGCGCGCTGAACATCAACCTGTCGGCCACGTTCGAGGCCAGCCTGCGCGACGCCGTGCGCGCGCGAAAGGCCGCCGCCTGGCTGGAAGAAAATCGCGCGGCGATCCAAAGCTCGAATGACTGGGTCGAGAAACACGGCCTGCCGCTTGAAAAATATCGGCAGTTCTGATGGCGCAATATGACCTGTTCGCCGACCCTGCGGGCAACGGCCACCTGTTGGACGTGCAAAGCGACCTTTTGGAAGGGCTGAACGTGCGCGCGGTGGTGCCGCTTTTGCCCCAAGGCAACGCCCCCATCGCCGCCAGCCGGTTGAACCCCGTGTTTGACATAGACGGCGCGCCCTACCTGATGATGACGCAATACATCGCCGCCGTGCCCGCCAGCGTTCTGAAGGCCCCGCTGGGGGATTTGTCCGAAAACTTCGACGCGGTCACATCCGCGCTCGACATGCTGTTTCACGGGTTTTGATCATGGCTCAGGTTCCCTCCGTCTCTGTCAATTACGCAGCCAATGGAAGCTCGACCAAGTCGAACGAGCTGGGTATGCGCGAAATGCAAGAGGGTGCTTACGCCAGGCGGGGCGAGCAATACCTGCTGATCAAGTCGCCGCCAGCCTCTGGCAAGTCGCGGGCGCTGATGTTCATCGCGCTCGACAAGCTGCACAATCAGGGCCTGCGTCAGGCCATCGTGGTGGTGCCGGAAAAATCCATCGGGGCGAGTTTCAACGACGAGCCGCTGAGCAAGTACGGCTTTTGGGCGGACTGGACCGTGAGGCCGCGATGGAACCTGTGCAACGCGCCCGGCGGGGATGATGGCAAGGTGGGTGCCGTCGGCAAGTTCCTGGCGAGCGACGACAAGGTGCTGGTCTGCACCCACGCGACCTTCCGCTTCGCCGTGGACAAGTTCGGGATCGAGGCGTTCGATGATCGGCTGATCGCGGTGGACGAATTCCACCATGTCAGCGCCAACCCCGACAACAAGCTGGGCGCGCATCTGGGCGCCCTGGTCGCGCGCGACAAGGTGCATCTGGTTGCGATGACCGGATCCTATTTCCGCGGCGATGCCGAGGCCGTTCTGTCGCCCGAGGACGAGGCGAGGTTCGACACCTTCACCTATACCTACTATCAGCAGTTGAACGGCTATAAGTACCTGAAAACGCTTGATATCGGGTATTTCTTCTATTCCGGCTCCTATGCCGATGACATCCTCATGGTGCTGGACCCGGGTGAGAAGACGATCCTGCACATCCCCAACGTGAATTCGCGCGAAAGCACCAAGGACAAGCACCGCGAGGTCGAGCATATCATCGACGCGCTGGGCGACTGGCAGGGGACTGACCCGGTGACAGGCTTTCAATTGGTCAAGACGCCCGAGGGGCGCGTGCTGCGCATCGCCGATCTGGTGGATGATGAGCCGTCCAAGCGTGACAAGGTTTCCGCCGCGCTGAAAGACCCCACGCAGAAGAACAACCGCGACCATGTGGACATCATCATCGCCCTCGGGATGGCGAAGGAAGGGTTCGACTGGATCTGGTGCGAACACGCCCTGACGGTCGGGTACCGCGCCAGCCTGACCGAGATCGTGCAGATCATCGGCCGCGCCACCCGCGACGCGCCGGGCAAGACCCGCGCGCGATTCACCAACCTGATCGCTGAGCCTGACGCGGCGGCCGAGGCCGTGACCGAGGCGGTCAACGATACGCTGAAGGCAATCGCCGCGAGCCTGTTGATGGAGCAGGTGCTGGCACCCCGGTTCAACTTCACGCCCAAGACCCCCCAAAGTGGCCCGGTCGAAGGGTTCGATTACGGGATCGGCGGCTATGATCCCGCCAAGGAAAACGTTGGTTTCAACGAGGCCAGCGGTCAGTTCCAGATCGAGATAAAAGGGCTGGTTGAACCCAAAAGCAAAGAGGCCAAGCGCATCTGCCAGGAGGATCTGAACGAGGTGATCACCGCTTTCGTTCAGGACAAGACCACGATCGAGCGTGGCCTTTTCGATGAGGAACTGGTGCCGGAGGAACTGACGCAGGTCCGCATGGGCAAGATCGTGGGCGCCAGGTTCCCGGAGCTGGACGCCGAGGATCAGGAAGCCGTCCGCCAGCACGCAGTTGCCGCGCTGAACCTGACCCAGAAGGCGAAAGAGATTGCGCTGTCAGGCGGCGATGACACAGAAACAACCGGCAACACCGCCTTGATCGACGGGGTGCGCAAATTCGCAATGGACGTGCGCGAACTCGATATCGACCTGATTGATCGCATCAACCCGTTCGGTGAAGCCTATGCGATCCTGGCAAAATCGATGAGCGAAGAAAGCCTTCGGCAGGTTCAGGCCGTCATCTCGGCCAAGAAGGTACAACTGTCACCGGATGAGGCGCGCGATCTTGCGAAGCGCGCCGTCAAGTTCAAGCAGGAGCGGGGCCGCCTGCCCTCGATCACCTCACCAGATCCCTGGGAAAAGAAAATGGCCGAAGGCGTGGCGTATCTCGCGCGCATGAAGCAGGAGGCCGTGAATGGCTAAGGCGTTCACCGAAGAAGACAACGCCCTTCTGGCTGAGCTTGGCGTTGAGGTCGAGGTCAAGAAAAACGTTGGCCGGACGCCGCGCGAAGAACGCATCATTGCCGGTTTCGAAGAGATCCAGCGCTTTGTCGCAGAACACGGTCGGGTTCCGAAGCACGGTGAAGGTCGCGATATCTTCGAACGCCTCTATGCCGTTCGATTGGATCGCATCCGCGGGTTGCAGGAATGCCGTGAGCTGCTCGGGCCTTTGGATGATCAGGGGCTTTTGACCGGCGCAGCCCAAGCGACCGTTTCCCATGCGGATGAACTCGACGACGATGCGCTTCTGGCCGAGTTGGGGGTCGAGGTCGGGGCCCCACCGATCACGGAGCTCAAGCACGTTCGATCAACGGCCGAAAAGAAGGCTGCGGATGAAGTGGCCAACCGTGAAAAATGTGAAGACTTCGCAACCTTCAAGCCCCTCTTCGAACAGGTGCAGAAAGATCTGGATAGTGGGCTGCGGGAGACACGACCGTTCGAGATGAAGGCGGAGATCGAGAAAGGGCGCTTCTTCATCGTTGGTGGGCAGAAAGCTTATGTTGCCGAGAAAGGGGAAACGAAGATTACCGATCAGGGGCGCACGGATGCCCGCCTGCGCGTGATTTTCGACAATGGCACCGAGAGCAACATGCTTATGCGCTCGCTTCAGCGTGCCCTGAACAAGGATGAAGCGGGGCGCCGGATCACCGACCCGACCGCCGGGCCACTTTTCTCCGATCAAACGATCGACGGGGACGAGCCAAGCGGGACGATCTATGTCCTGCGGAGTAAATCCGATCACCCGCTTGTCGCCGAGAATCGAGACCTGGTGCACAAGATCGGCGTGACCAATATGAGCGTGGAAAAGCGGATCGCGGGCGCACATCTTCAGCCAACATTCTTGATGGCCAATGTCGAAATCGTCGCGACCTACGAACTCTACAACATCAACCGTACCAAGCTGGAAAACCTGATCCATCGCATCTTCGAGCCTGCACGTCTTGAGATTGAGGTCATGGACCGCTTCGGGCGTCCGGTTATACCCCGCGAGTGGTTTCTCGTGCCGTTGTTCATGGTCGACAAGGCAGTCGAGAAGATCAAAGATGGCACCATCGCCAATTGCGTCTACGATCCGAAACAGGCAAAGCTGGTCCAGCGCGGCTGTGCGATATCGAACTGACCGGGAAGCGCGCCCGCGCAAACATTGCCATGCTGCACGAGGCTGGCCATCCCGAACCCCGGATCATCGCCATGTCCGAAGCGCCGAGCACATATCGCGCGCCCTCTGCCGGGCCGTCTCCACGGGCATGAGGGACAGGGTTGAAAACAAAACCCCCGCCGAAAAAAAAGACCCGCAAAACCGGCGCAAAAACGTCGCGCGCAGCCTGATGTCGCTGTTCACCCGCGGCTTGCTAAGGCGCCGCTTCTGCTTCCAGCGCCTCATCCCTTCGCCGGCCCTATGGGCCGCGTCGAAATCTGATGGGTGGTAAGATGCTGCGCCGGACCCCGGAGTATTTGTGGCCAGGATGAAATGCGGGATATGGGCCAGCCGCTTTGCTGAGGTTTGCCGCTTTTCGTAATGCGCGGGGCGTGGCACTGTGGTGCGATGGAACGAAGGATAAAACCGATGGCGATCACGACCTGTATCTTCGATGCTTACGGCACGCTTTTTGATGTGAACGCGGCGGCGCGCGATGCGGCTGCGGCGCCGGGAAATGAGGTCTTGGCAAAGGTCTGGCCGGGGCTGGCCGCCGACTGGCGCAACAAGCAGTTGCAATACACCTGGTTGCGCGCGGTGACGGGCGAGCATGTGGATTTCTGGCAGGTCACGCAAGACGGGCTGGATTGGGCGATGGAGGCGGCGGGGCTGGCGGATGCGCGCCTGCGCGCCGATCTGTTGGCGCTTTACCGGGAATTGCCCGCTTATGCCGAGGTGCCTGCGATGCTGGCGGCGCTGAAGGCTGCGGGCATGACCACGGGGATATTGTCGAACGGATCGCCCGACATGCTGTCGGCGGCGGTGAAATCGGCGGGTATCAAGGGGTATCTGGATGCGGTCTTGTCGGTGGAGGATGTGGGCATCTTCAAGCCCGCGCGGGTGGTTTACGACATGGTGGGTGCGCGGTTCGGCTGTGCGCCGGGCGAGGTTCTGTTCGTGTCGTCAAACGGCTGGGATGTGGCGGCGGCGACGGGATACGGGTTTCGGACGGTGTGGGTGAACCGCGCGGGCCAACCGATGGACCGGCTGGCGCATCGGCCAGAGCAGGTTCTGGATGATCTGCGCGGCATTCCCGATCTCGCGGGGGGGCTTTGATGGCGTATTTCATCGGATCGGACGGGGCGCGGCTGCACTACACTGACGCGGGCGCGGGGTTGCCGCTGTTGTGTCTTGCGGGCCTGACGCGAACGGGGGCGGATTTCGATTATCTTGCGCCGCATCTGCCTGCGGGTGTGCGGCTGATCCGGCCCGATTATCGCGGGCGGGGCGGATCGAACTGGACCGGGGCCGAGACCTATACGGTGGTGCAGGAGGCGGCCGACGCGCTGGCCCTGCTGGATCATCTGGGGATCGACCGGGCGGCGGTGCTGGGCACCTCGCGCGGGGGGCTGATCGGGATGTATCTGGCGGCGGTGGCGAAAGACCGGCTGCTGGGCCTTTGTCTGAACGATATCGGCCCGGTGGTTGAGCGGGCGGGGCTGGAACGGATCGTCGGCTATATTGGCCGCAACCCCGAAGCCCGGACCCATGCCGAGGCGGCGGCCGGGATGCCCGCGCTGATGGAGGGATTCGCCAATGTGCCGCCGGGGCGCTGGTTGCAGGATGTGCAGCGGCGGTATGACGAGATGCCCGACGGGCTGGTGAACCGCTATGACCCGGCGCTGCGCAGCGCGTTTCTGGAGGCGTTCGAGGCGCCCGAGGTTGATCTTTGGCCGATGTTCGACGCCTGCGCGGGTCTGCCGCTGGCGGTGATCCGGGGAGAAAATTCCGATCTTCTGTCGCGCGAGACGGTGGCAGAGATGCGCCGCCGCCGCCCCGACATGATCGCCGTCGAGGTGCCGGACCGCGCGCATATCCCGTTTCTGGACGAGGCGGAAAGCCTTGCTGCGATCCGCGCCTGGCTGGGGCAGATGGCTTGACCGATATCGCGATGATCGAGGCGGCGGCCCTGCGCGCGCGCGGGCATGTGCGGCGCACGCCGCTGCTGTCGTCGCCGTTTCTCGACGAGATCGCCGGGCGGCGCGTGCTGGTCAAGGCCGAGGTCTTGCAGCACAGCGGATCGTTCAAGTTTCGCGGCGGCTGGTCGGCGGTGTCGGCACTGGCGCCAGGGGTGCGGGCGCGGGGGGTGATCGCGTTTTCATCGGGCAACCATGCGCAGGGGGTGGCGTTGGCGGCGCGCCTGCACGGGGTGCCTGCGGTGATCATCATGCCGTCTGACGCGCCGCGCATGAAGATCGACAACACCCGCGCGCTGGGGGCCGAGGTGGTGCTTTATGACCGCGCGGGCGAGGATCGCGATGCGATCGGCGCGCGGCTGGCGGGGGAACGCGGGCTGACGCTGATCAAGCCCTTTGACGAACCGCAGGTGATTGCCGGGCAGGGCACCTGCGGGTTGGAGATTGCCGAACAGGCCGCCCAAGCGGGCGTGACGCGCGCCGATGTGCTGGTGTGTTGCGGCGGCGGCGGGCTGACATCGGGGATCGCGCTGGCGCTGGAAGCGCGGGCGCCCGGCCTGCGCGTGCGCCCGGTGGAACCTGCCGGGTTTGACGATACCACGCGGTCGCTGGCGGCGGGGCGGATCCTGCGCAATGTGGCACTTTCTGGGTCGATCTGCGATGCGATCGTGACGCCCGAACCGGGGCGGATCACCTTCCCGATCATGCAGCGATTGTGTGGGCCGGGCCTTGTGGTGACCGAGGATGAGGTGTTGCGCGCCATGGCGCTGGCCTTTGCCCGGCTGAAGATCGTGATCGAACCGGGCGGCGCGGTTGCGCTGGCAGCGGCGCTGTTTCACGGGGCCGGGCCAGAGAAGGGAGGGGATGCGGTGATCGTTGTGGCGACGGGGGGGAATGTGGATGCGGATCTGTTTGCACGGGCGGTGCAATTTGGGGCTTCAATATAATTGACATTGCAAACTACCTGTCGCAGATTGCTCCTTGAATTCGGGGGGAGATTCCATGCGGACACAGGTGTGCATCATCGGCGGTGGGCCTTCCGGGCTGATATTGTCGCAACTTCTGCACAAGGCGGGCATCGATACGGTGGTGCTGGAACGGCGCACGCGCGACTATGTGCTGTCGCGCATCCGGGCCGGGGTGCTGGAATTCGGCGCGGTCAACATGCTGCGCAAGGCAGGTGTCGGCGCCCGGATGGACCGCGAGGGTTTCGTGCACGATGGCGTGTACCTGGCCGCGCAGAACCGCGGGTTTCGGATTGATTTCAAGCGTCTGGTTGGCAAGCAGGTCATGGTTTACGGCCAGACAGAGGTGACGCAGGATCTGTATGCCGCGCGCGATGCGATGGGCGGTGTGGTGATCCACCAGGCCGAGGGGGTAACGCCGCACGATCTGAAGACCGACGCGCCTTTCGTGACCTATCACAGGGATGGGGCAGAGCATCGGATCGATTGCGATTATGTCATCGGCTGTGACGGGTTTCACGGGGTCAGCCGCACCTGCATTCCGGCCTCGGTGCTCAACACCTATGAACGGGTCTATCCCTTTGGCTGGCTGGGGGTTCTTTCGCAAACGCCCCCGGTTTCGGATGAGCTGATCTATGCCAATCATGAACGCGGCTTTGCGCTGTGTTCGATGCGCAACGAGAACCTGAGCCGTTATTACCTTCAGGTGCCCGTCGATGACCCGATTGAAAAATGGACGGATGCGGCGTTCTGGGACGAATTGCGCAGGCGTATCCCCGAAGATGCCGCCGGGCGGATCGTGACCGGGGCAGCGATCGAGAAATCCATCGCGCCGCTGCGATCCTTCGTGGCAGAACCGATGCGCTGGGGGCGGCTGTTTCTCGTGGGCGATGCCGCGCATATCGTGCCGCCGACCGGCGCCAAGGGGCTGAACCTGGCGATGTCGGATGTGCATTATCTTTATGAGGCGTTGCTTTCGCGGTATAATGACCGGGATGAGGCGGCGCTTGACGGCTATTCGGCGTGTGCGCTGGCGCGGATCTGGAAATCGACGCGCTTCAGTTGGTGGATGACCACAACCCTGCACCGCTTTCCCGATCAGGCGGGGTTCGACCAGCGCATTCAGGAGACGGAGCTGGCCTATCTGGAAAGCTCGGACATCGCGCAGGCGGCACTGGCGGAGAACTATGTCGGGCTGCCATACTGAAGGACGCGCGCGCGGAGATGACGGACCCTCCGGGGGGAGTATTTTCATCGAGAGGATGGGGCAGGTCGGGCGCAGACGGGACAGCGGGGAGGAATGCATGAACATACTCGATCTTGGCGATGTGCAGTTGAATTATCGCGAGGATGGCGACCCCTCGGGGGCGCCGGTGGTCTTCGCCAATTCGCTGGGCACGGATTTGCGGCTGTGGGACAAGGTGGTGCCGCTGCTGCCCGAGGGCCTGCGGATCATCCGCTATGACAAGCGCGGGCATGGGTTGTCGTCCTGTCCGCCCGCGCCCTATGCCATGGGTGCGCTGATCAGCGATGTTGAGCGGCTGATGGATGCGCTGAAGGTTCGGGATGCGCTGTTCGTGGGTCTTTCGATCGGGGGGATGATCGCGCAGGGGCTGGCGGTGAAGCGGCCCGATCTGGTGCGCGCGGTGGTGCTGTCGAACACCGCCGCCAAGATCGGCACGGTCGAGATGTGGCAGGGGCGGCTGGATACCCTTGCCCAAGGCGGGATAGAGGCGCTGGCCGATGCGGTGATGGAACGGTGGTTTTCCAAGGCATTCCGCGCCACGCCCGAACTGATCGCCTGGCGCAACATGCTGGTGCGGATGCCCGCGGCCGGCTATGGCGGGTGCAGCGCGGCGATTTCGGGCACCGATTTCTTCGCCTCGACATCGGGTCTGCGTCTGCCGGTTCTGGGTATCGCGGGGTCCGAGGATGGATCGACCCCGCCCGATCTGGTGCGCGAAACCGTCGATCTGGTTCCGGGATCGAAGTTTCATCTGATCCGCGGCGCGGGGCATCTGCCCTGTGTGGAAAAGCCCGGCGAATATGCCGAAGTGCTGTCGGGGTTCATGCGCGAGGTGGGTCATGTCTGAACGCTTTGATCAGGGCATGGCAACCCGGCGCAAGGTGCTGGGCGATGCCCATGTCAACCGCGCCGAGGCGGCAAAGACCCCCTTTGACGCCCCGTTTCAGGAAATGATCACCGAAGCCGCCTGGGGCCATGTCTGGAGCAGGGGCACCATAAGCCTGCGGGAACGATCCATGCTGACCATCGCGCTTTTGGCCGGGATCGGCAATTTTGAAGAACTGGCGCTGCATGTCCGCGCCACCGCCAACACCGGCGCCACCCGCGAGGATGTGATGGAGGCGCTGATGCATGTTGCCATCTATGCCGGGGTGCCGCGCGCCAATCATGCCTTCAAGGTTGTGAAGGAAACACTCGCCGAAATGGAGAAAGCCAATGGCTGAGTCAGCCCCCGCCAGGGGCCCGCTTGTCGGGCGTGACAGGTTCTGGCAACCGCCCGCCTATACGCCGGGCTACAAGACGTCGATGACGCGCGCGCCGTCGCGCCCGCTGGTGGCGCTTGGGTCCACCTTGTCGGAAGAAACCGGGCCGGTCTTTGGCCGCGACATGCTGGGCGAGAAGGACAACAACCTGATCGAGAATTTCACCGGCCAACAGGCGGTGGGAGAGCGGATCGTGGTTCATGGCCGCCTGATCGATCAAAGCGGGCGGCCGGTGCCCGATGCGTTGATAGAGGTGTGGCAGGCCAATGCCGGCGGGCGTTATCGCCACAAGAAGGATGGCTATCTGGCGCCGCTTGATCCGAATTTCGGCGGTTGCGGGCGCACGGTGACCGATGCGCAGGGCCGCTACGAATTTCTGACGGTGCGTCCGGGCGCCTACCCCTGGCCCAACGGGGTGAATGACTGGCGGCCGATGCATATCCACTTTGGCCTGTTCGGGTCGGGCTTTGGCCAGCGGCTGATCACCCAGATGTATTTCGAGGGCGACCCGCTGATTGCGCGCTGTCCGATCGTCAAGGTGATCCCGTCGCAAGAGGCGATCGACAGCCTGATCGCGCCGCTTGACATGGACGCCTCGATGCCGATGGATGCCCTGGCCTACAAGTTTGACATCGTGTTGCGCGGCCGTCGGCAGACCTATTTCGAGAACCGCAAGGAGGGATTGTAGGATGGTGCAATCGCTGAACCAGTTGAAGGAATCGCCGTCGCAGACCGCCGGGCCCTATGTTCATATCGGGCTGACGCCGAACGCGCTGGGCAATCACGGCATCTATCCCCGCGATCTGGGCAAATCGCCGATCCGCGCGGGCGCCAAGGGTGAAAAGATCACCATCACCGGCCATGTCCGTGATGGCGCGGGCATGATCCTGCGCGATGCGCTTGTGGAAAGCTGGCAGGCCGATGCGGCGGGGATCCATCCCGCGCCCAACGATCCGCGCGGCGGGGCCGATCCGAATGTCACCGGCTGGGCGCGGTTCATCGCCGATTTCGACAGTGGCGACTGGCAGTTCGACACCGTCAAGCCGGGCCGGGTGCCCGCCCCCGACGGCCGTCTGATGGCGCCCCATATCAGCATCTGGGTGGTGGCGCGCGGCATCAATATCGGCCTGCAATCCCGCATCTATTTCGAGGATGAGGAAAAGGCGAATGCCGAATGCCCCGTCTTGCAGCGTGTCGAACATCGCGAGCGGGTGAAAACCCTGCTGGCGAAAAAGACCGGGCCAGGCAGCTATCGGTTCGATATCGTGCTCCAAGGCGAAGACGAAACCGTCTTTTTCGATATTTGATGGCGCGGTTTCTGCTGATCCACGGATCGTGCCACGGCGCGTGGTGCTGGCGCGATACCCTGCCGCGGCTTGTCGCGGCAGGGTTTGGTGCGCGCGCCATCGACCTGCCGTCGCACGGGGCGGATCGCACCCCATTGGCCGAGGTCACGCTGGATGGCTATGCGCAGGCCATTCTGGATGCGATTGATGAACCTGTGGTGCTGGTCGGCCATTCGATGGCCGGCTTTGCCATATCGCGCGCCGCCGAACTGGCGCCGGAAAAGATCGCGAAGCTGGTTTACCTGTGCGCCTATCTGCCGGTCGCGGGGCAAAGCCTGGTGGACATGCGCCGCGCCGCGCCGCGTCAGCCGCTTCTGGATGCGATCGTCACCGCGCCCGACCGGGTGTCGTTTACCATCGATCCGGCCAAGGCGCGCGCGAAATTCTATCACGATTGCCCCGATGAGGCGGTCGATTTCGCCCGGCGGCACCTGTGCCCGGAGGCCATCGCCCCGCAGGCCGAACCGATCAACATCGGCGCCCGCTTTGCAAGCGTCGAAAAACATTACATCCGTTGTCTGGATGACAGGACCATTCCGCCCGAATATCAGGCAACCATGGCCTCTGGTCTTGCGCCCGGCCATGTGCATGTTTTGCCAACTGCCCACTCGCCCTTCTTCGCCGCGCCCGATATGCTGGCGGAACTGCTGGCCCGGATCAACGAGGCACCATGACCGAACCCTGCATCATTTGCGTCGCCATCACCGGGTCGCTGCCGACCAGGAAAGACAACCCCGCGGTGCCGATTTCGGTTTCGGAACAGATCGAAAGCACCCATGCGGCGTTCGAGGCAGGCGCCAGTATCGCGCATTGCCATGTGCGCGATGACGAAGGCAAGCCCACCTCGGACCCCGCGCGTTTCGCCCGCCTCAAGGAAGGGATAGAGGCGCATTGCCCCGGCATGATCGTTCAGCTTTCCACCGGGGGGCGTTCGGGGGCCGGGCAGGCGCGGGGCGGGATGCTGTCGCTGCGGCCCGATATGGCCTCGCTTTCGGTGGGGTCCAACAATTTCCCGACCCGGATCTATGAAAATCCGCCGGATCTGGTGGATTGGCTGGCCGCGGAAATGGTGAAATACGACGTCAAGCCAGAGATAGAGGTGTTCGATCTGTCGCATATCTTCAAGGCGCACGAAATGTTCGGCGCGGGCCAGATCAGCGCGACGCCCTATGTGCAGTTCGTGATGGGCGTGAAAAACGCCATGCCGGCCGACCGCGATGTGTTCGATTATTATGTGCACACCGTCAACCGTCTGTTTCCCGGTGCGCCCTGGTGCGCGGCGGGCATCGGGCGCAATCAGATCGTGCTGAATGACTGGGCGATATCGTCGGGCGGGCATGCGCGCACCGGGCTGGAAGATAACGTGCGGCTTGATCGCGATCACCTGGCGCCTTCCAATGCCGCGCTGGTGGCGCGCACCGTCGGGATCTGTGAAAAATACGGCCGCCCCGTGGCCACGCCTGAACAGGCGCGCGCGATCCTTGGTTTGCGGCCGGCGGCCTGATGACGGCATCGGCCTTTGACAGCGCGATCTACCGTGATCTTCTGGGCGATGCAGAGGTGGGCGCGCTGCTAAGCGACAGCGCCGAGGTGCGCGCCATGCTGCTGGCTGAAGGGGCGTTGGCGCGGGCGCAGGGCGGGCTGGGCCTGATCCCCGAGGTGTCGGCGGCCTTCATCCACCGCGCAGCACTTGAGGTGCAGATCGATCCCGCCGCGCTGGCGCCGGAAACCGGGCAGAACGGCGTGCCGGTGCCCGGCCTTGTGGCCGCGTTCCGCCGCGCGATGCAGGCGCCCGCCCACGCCGCCTTTGTCCATTGGGGCGCCACATCGCAGGATATCCACGACACCGGCCTGATCCTGCGCCTGCGCCAGGCGCTGGTGATCCTTGAAGAACGGCTGCTGGCGGTTATCGGCGCGCTGGGGGCGCTGGCCGATGATCAGGCCGATCTGCCGGTGGCCGCGCGCACCTATGCGCAGGTGGCGACGCCCACCACCTTTGGGGCCATCGTGGCAAGCTGGGGCGCGCCGCTGATCCGGCACCGGGCGCGGTTGGTGGAATTGCGGCCAAGGTTGCTGAACGTGTCGCTTTCGGGCGCGGCTGGCACGCTGTCGGTGATGGGGGGCAAGGGGGCCGAGGTGCGCGCCGCCATGGCGCGCGATCTGGCGCTGCACGATCCCGGCGAAAGCTGGCATTCCACCCGTGACGGCATGGCCGAACTGGGCGGTTGGCTGACGATGCTGACCGCCAGCCTTGGCAAGATCGGTGAGGATATGATCTGGCTTACCCAATCGGGAATAGCCGAGGTGCGGCTGGGCGGCGGCGGCGGGTCTTCGACCATGCCGCAAAAGCAGAACCCGGTCGCGCCGTCGCTGCTGGTGACGCTGGCGCGGTTTGTGAACGGGCTGAACGGGGCGATGCAGGGCGCGGCCCTGCACCGCCAGCAACGCGACGCGACGGCGTGGTTTACCGAATGGCTGGTGCTGCCGCAAATGCTGCTGGGCGGCGCGCGCGCGCTTGCCGTCACGCGCGCGATGGTGCCGCAGATCGCCCCTGATGCGGCGCGGATGCGCGCGGGCATCGACGACGGTCTTGGCCTGATCTATGCCGAGGCCCTGTCTTTCGCCCTTGCCCGCACCATGGCCCGCCCCCAGGCCCAGGCAGCGGTCAAGGCGCTGTGCAAGGAAGCCCAGGCAACGAACACCCCGCTTGCCACCCTTGCCGCGCGCGACTGGCCCGATACTGACTGGGCCACCACCCTGACCCCCGAGGCGCAATTGGGCGAGGCCCCGCATATTGCCCGCGCCTTTGCCCGCGCGGCCCGCACGCTGACCGAATAGGTTCTGCCGCGCCGCCTTGGGGTGGGGCCGCGTGCCAAACCGTGCGAATTGGCGGGCGCCCGATGGGGCGCGTATCTTGCCGGGATGATTGGTAAAGGGCCCCCGGTGCCGCAACTGGGTGGGGGCCTGAAAGCCGCCGCACCGGGGGTAGCGTCGTTTCGCTATGCCTCCGGGTATCGCCCGGCATCGTGGCGCGATCGCGGGCAGGGTGTGGAACTTTGACGGTGATTGCGCGGCGAAATCCGGGCAGGGCTTGATTTGTCATCCAAGGGACGGCAATCTTGGATCATGACGGTTTTGCAACCCCCCCCGTTTCACGCAGCACCGGTGATGCCCGAGGTGGTCAGCTTTGACCGCCGGGAACTGGGCGCGATCCTGGCGCTTTACGGGCGGATGGTGGCCGCCGGGGAATGGCGCGATTACGGCATCTCGTCGCTGCGCGAGGTGGCGGTGTTTTCGGTGTTTCGCCGCACGGCGGAAAACCCGATTTACCGGATCGAAAAGCGCCCGAAACTGCGCGCCCGGCAGGGCATTTATGCGGTGGTGGCGATGGATGGTCAGGTGCTGCGGCGCGGGCACGATCTGGGGCCGGTTCTGTCGGTGCTGGAACGCAAGCTGATCCGGCTGGTCAACAAACAGCCATAGCGCCCGCGTTGCCCGTTAAAGCGTCTTGCGCCCAATCAGCCCCGGCCCCTGACCGCACAAAAGAACGCCATCCATTTCATCTTGGAAAAAATACTCATCCCCCGTCCCCGCCGCTCCCGACCTGCGGCAAACCGTGCCGGTCCGGGGTTGACGTGGCCGGGCGCTCGGCCCCTTCTGGGCCTTGCGGCAGGAAACGGCGAAAGGGGCACATTCCATGACACTTGAACAACGCATCAAACAGGGCCGTGGCGACGAGGTGGCCGATCTGGTGCTGCGCGGCGGGCAGATCCTTGATCTTGTCACCGGCGCGCTGCTGACCGGCGATGTGGCGATCTGCGGCGACACCATCGTTGGCACCTGCGCCGATTATGACGGCAGACAAGTTGTCGATGTCAGCGGCAAGATCCTTGTCCCCGGCTTCATCGACACGCATCTGCATATCGAATCAAGTTGCATCACCCCGTTTGAATTCGATCGTTGCGTCGCCCCGCGCGGCGTGACCACCGCGATCTGCGATCCCCATGAAATCGCCAATGTCGCGGGGCTGGATGGCATCCGTTATTTCCTCGATGCCTCGGCCCAGACGGTGATGGATATCAGGGTGAACCTGTCATCCTGCGTGCCCTCGACCGATATGGAAACCGCCGGCGCCCGGCTGGAGGCCGCCGATCTTGCGCCGCTGATGGATCACCCCCGCGTCATCGGCCTGGCCGAGGTGATGAACTATCCCGGCGTCATCCACCGCGACCCCGGCATCATGGCCAAGCTGCGCGCCTTTGCCGGGCGCCATATCGACGGGCACGCGCCGCTGCTGCGCGGCCGCGATCTGAACGCCTATATCAGCGCGGGGATCCGCACCGAACATGAGGCGACAACGGCAGACGAGGCGCGCGAAAAGCTGCAAAAGGGCATGCGGGTGCTGATCCGCGAGGGATCGGTTTCCAAGGATCTGCACGCGCTGGCGCCCTTGCTGACGTCGGTGACAGCGCCCTATCTGTGCCTGTGCACCGATGATCGCAATCCGCTCGATATCGCCGAACACGGGCATCTGGATTACATGATCCGCACCCTGATCGCGCTTGGCGCCGACCCCCTGGCGGTTTACCGCGCCGCCAGCCTGTCAGCGGCCGAGGCGTTCGGGCTGAAGGATCGCGGGCTGATCGCGCCCGGCAAACGCGCCGATATCGTGGTGCTGGATACGCTGGCCGACTGCCGTGCCACGATGGTGTTTTGTGGCGGGGTGCGGGCCGATGCCGCGGCCTTTGCCGCGCGCCGGATCACCCCGCCGGTCGCGCGCGGGTCGGTCAAGGCCCCCACCGTCACGCCGCGGCATTTTCGCCACGCGGGCAACCGCCCGGAGACCCCGGTGATCGGCATCTGGCCCGACAAGATCCTGACTGAAAGCCAGACCGAAACCATACTCCCGCAAGACGGCGACAAACGCCCCGACCCGGCCCGCGATCTGGCCCGCATCGCGGTGATTGAACGTCACGGGTTCAACGGCAAT
>JACIYW010000061.1 GCA_014359745.1 Paracoccaceae bacterium
AGTTCGTGAAGATCACCACCACCAGCACCTTGCCCGAAATCGATCCGGCCGAATCTCAGGATGTGATCCGGTTGCGCCCCGGTGTCGTCTATTCGCCGACCCTGGTGGAAAACACGGTCGAGCGGATGGAAAACCTTGCCCTTGAAAAGGGCCTGAATTTCATCCGGGTGGAACCGCGCATCACCCGCAATGACCGCGACCTGACGCTGGATCTGGAATTCGCGGTGGAACGCGCCCCACGCATTTTCGTGGAACGCATCGATATCGAAGGCAATGCCGAAACCTTTGACCGGGTGATCCGGCGCCAGTTCCGAACCGTCGAAGGCGATCCGTTCAACCCGCGCGAAATCCGCGCCGCCGCACGGCGGATCAAGGCGCTTGGCTTTTTCGCGGAGTCGTCGGTGAACGCGGTTGCTGGCAGCACCGATGATCAGGTGGTCGTCGATGTGAATGTCGTTGAACAGCCGACCGGTTCGCTGACCTTCGGGCTTAGTTTCGCCGTATCGACCGGGCCGGGCGTTGCCGTCAGCTTTTCCGAAACCAACTTTCTGGGGCGCGGCCAGTTCTTCAACCTGGCGGTTGACACCAGTTCTTCGACCGCGAATTCGTCGTTTACCTTTCGTGAACCGGCGTTTCTGGGCCGAGACCTGTCGGTCGGGGTGCGCGGGGTCTTTGCGCTGACCGACAGCGGCAACAATCTGAACACCACCTATGACACGCAGATCCTTTCATTCTCGCCCTCGATCGGCTTCCCGATGAGCGAAAACGGGCGGCTGGAACTGCGCTATACCCTGGCGGATGAAAAGGTTTCCAACGTCAACCCCAATGCCTCGTTCCTGATCCAGCAGGACAAGGGCGCGAAAACCACCAATGCGATCGGATACACCTATTCGCTCGACACGCGCCGCACCGGGCTGAATCCCAATGCCGGCGTTCTGTTGCGCTTTGGTCAGGATATCGCCGGGCTGGTGGGCGGCAACGAATATGTGCGCACCACCGCGCTGATTTCCGCCGAGCGCCGGGTCCGCAATGAGGAAGTGGTGCTGCGCGCCGAAATCGAAGGCGGCGCGCTGAACATGCTGAGCGGCGACAGCCGGGTCATTGACCGGTTCTTCGGCAACGGCAAGATCCGCGGGTTTGAACCGAACGGCATCGGCCCGCGCGATCTGGCGGCCCCGAACGAGGATGGGATCGGCGGCAACTATTTTGCCGCGGCCCGGCTTGAGACGGAGTTTCCCCTGGGCCTGCCCGACGAATACGGCATCACCGGCGGCGCGTTCCTGGATTTTGCAACCGTGTGGGGGCTGGACAGGGTGAACGGCGGGCTGACCGGCACCGACCCGGTGGATGACAGTCTGAAAGTTCGGTCTTCGATCGGGTTTTCGGTGTTCTGGACCACGGCTCTTGGCCCGTTGCGGTTCAACTTTTCCCGCGCGCTCATGAAGGAAGATGGCGACATCACCCAGAATTTCGACATGACCGTATCGACCCGGTTCTGATGGGGGCGGTCGGATCAGCCGATACGCCCTGATCGCCGCGCTTGGCATGTCTGCCACGGCCGTGCCTGTCATCGCCCAGCCTGCCGGGGTGCAATCCATTCCGCCGTCGCTGGGTCAGGCCGTGACGGATGGGCCCATCAGCCCGATCCTGACCATCGATCAGGACCGGCTGTTTCAGGGATCGCTTTACGGCAAACAGGTTGCCGAGGAACTTGAGGCGCTGTCAAACCATCTTGCGGTTGAAAATCGCGGGATAGAGGCGCAGCTGACGCAGGAAGAACGCGCTCTGACCGCGCTGCGCCCCAGCTTGACACCGCAGGAATTCACCGCCCGCGCCGATGCCTTTGACGCCCGCGTGGAAGATATCCGCCGCCGTCAGGATGCCAAGGGCCGCGATCTGGCCAGGCGGCACGATCTGGCGCGCGCGGCATTCATTCAAAGCGTGCTGCCGGTGCTCAGCGCCATGATGCGCGAACGCGGCGCGGTGGCCATTCTGAACGCCCAGGCGATATTCCTGTCGTTCGGAACCATCGACATCACCGATGCGGCGATAGAACGGCTGGATGAACGCATCGGCGCCGGGCCCGGCCTGCCCCTGCCCGAGAGTGGCGAGGTAGCACCGCCAGACGACACACCCGATCCCGCCCCGACGCCGCCGGTGTCACCCTGACCGGCTGCCTTGTCAGCGCGGGGGCGAGTTGATAGAAATTGCCCGCAGCGACGGGGTGGCAGTTCCGTGCGCCCCACGGAACCAGGGAGACCCTCATGCACGATGGCGATATCAGCCAATCCACCCCGCTCGAGGCGGATATACACCTTATCCAGCGGATCATCCCGCATCGCTATCCGTTCCTCTTGATTGACAAGGTGCGCGATGTGCGGCTGGGCGACTATGCGCTGGGCATCAAGAACGTCACCTTCAACGAGCCGCAGTTTCAGGGGCATTTCCCCGTCACGCCGATCATGCCCGGCGTGATGATCATCGAGGCGATGGCGCAGACCTCGGGGGTGCTGGTCGGGCTGACGATGGATCTGGTCGATCGCGAGCCGCTGGTCTATTTCATGTCGATCGACAACGGCAAGTTCCGCCGCAAGGTGGTGCCGGGCGATGTGCTGGAACTGCATGTGACCGCCACGCGGGCGGGCGGAAAAATCTGGAAGTTCCACGGAGAGGCCAGGGTAGACGGGCAATTGGCGGCATCGGCGGATTTCGCCGCGATGATCGACGTCAAGAGCCCGGAATGACCCCGCACAGCGGCACGTTCATTCATCCATCCGCCGTGGTCGAACACGGCGCAAGCATCGGTGCGGGGTGCAGCATCGGCCCCTATTCGGTGATCGGCCCCGAGGTGGTTCTGGGCGCCGGTGTCGAGGTGAAAAGCCATGCCGTCATTACCGGCTGGACCGAAATCGGCGAAGATTCGGTGATCTTTCCCTTTGCCTGTGTGGGTGAGGTGCCGCAGGATCTGAAATTCGCCGGGGAACGCACGCGGTTGACCGTGGGCGCGCGCGCCCGCATCCGCGAAGGCGCCACGGTGAACACCGGCACCGCGGGGGGCGGCGGGATCACGCGGGTGGGCGATGACGTTCTGATCATGACCGGCGCCCATGTCGGCCATGATGCCCAGGTGGGCAACCGGGTGGTTCTGGCCAATCATGCGGCACTGGGCGGGCATTGCGTGATCGGCGACGATGTGATCGTTGGCGGGCTTTCGGGGGTGCATCAGTTCGTGCGCATCGGGGCCGGGGCGATCATCGGCGCGGTCACGATGGTGACCAAGGATGTGATCCCGAACGCGCTGGTGCAGGGGCCGCGCGGGGTGGTTGACGGGCTGAACCTGGTGGGGCTGAAGCGGCGCGGCGTGGCGCGGGCCGATATTGCGGCGCTGCGCGCGGCCTACCGGCATCTGGCCATGGGTGCCGGGGCGTTCATGGACCGGGCGCGCGATCTCGCGGACACGACCGACAGCGCGCTGGTGCGCGATCTGACCGCTTTCATCCTGGACGGAAGCGAACGCTCCTTCCTGACACCGAAGTAGGTGCGGCGGATGGCGGGCGGGACCGGTACGGCGATCGTGGCGGGGCAGGGCGCCTTGCCGGGCATTCTGGCCGATGGGCTGCGCGCGGCCGATCTGCCGTTCATCCTGGCGGGGATAGAGGGGCACGCGCCGCCCGGCTGCGATCTGGTGTTCAGGATCGAACGGCTGATGCCGCTGATCGACGCCCTGCACGATCAAGGAATGACGCGGGTGGTCTTTGCCGGGGCGATGCACCGCCCCCGGCTTGACCCCGGCCTGTTTGATCCGCGCACCGCCGCCCTTGTGCCGCGCTTTCTGGCGGCGATGCAGGCGGGCGACGATGCGGCGCTGCGCGTGATCATCGCCATTTTCGAAGAGGCGGGGCTGGAGGTGGTCGGCGCCACCGATCTGATGCCGGGTCTTGTGCCGGGTCCGGGGGTTCTGGGGGCGGTGCAGCCGGGGCCGTCGGATACCATTGATGCCGCGCGCGCGGCACAGATCGTGGCGGCGCTGGGGGCGGTCGATGTCGGGCAGGGGGCGGTGGTGGCCGCCGGGCTGTGTCTGGCGGTCGAGGCGCTGCCGGGCACCGATGCGATGCTCGATGCGGTGGCGGCGCTTTCCGGGGGGCTGCGCCCGCAGGGCGGGGTCTTGTACAAGGCCGCCAAGCGCGGGCAGGATCGCCGCGTCGATCTGCCCGCGCTTGGCCCCGAAACCGTGGCGCGCGCCCATGCCGCGGGCCTGCGCGGCATCGCGTTCGAGGCGGGATCGGTGATGCTGCTCGACCGGGCGCGCATGGTTGCCGATGCCGACGCGCGGGGGCTGTTCCTGTGGGCGCGCCCGGCATGAAGGTGTTCCTGATCGCCGGGGAGCCTTCGGGCGACCGGCTGGGGGCCGGGCTGATGGCCGGGCTGCGGGCGCTGGTGCCCGGTGTAGGCTTTGCAGGCATCGGCGGGCCGCTGATGCAGGAACAGGGGCTCGACAGCCTGTTTGCGATGCAGGAGCTGTCGGTCATGGGCCTGACAGAGGTGGTTCCGAAATTTCCCGCGCTGCTGCGCCGGATAAATCAGGTGGCGCAGGCTGCCCTGGCCGCTGATCCGGCCGTGCTGATCACCATCGACAGCCCGGATTTCTGCCTGCGGGTGGCGCGCCGGGTGCGGGCCGCGCGCCCTGATCTGTGCACCATTCACTATGTCGCGCCCTCGGTCTGGGCGTGGCGGTCGGGGCGGGCGGCGCGGATGGCGCGGGTCATCGACCATGTTCTGGCGCTGCTCCCGTTCGAGCCGCCGCTGATGCGGGCGGCGGGGATGGGGTGCACCTTTGTCGGGCATCCGGTGGTGGCAGAGGTTCCGGCGACGCGCGCCGAAGCGCTGGCGTTTCGCGCCGCGCACGGCATTGCCGCCGATGCGCCGGTGGTGCTGGCCCTGCCCGGATCGCGGGCGGGCGAGGTGCGGCGGCTGGCCCCGGTGTTTGGCGACACGCTGCGCCGGGTGCTGGCCGATCATCCGGGCTTGCGGGTGGTGGTGCCGACGGTGCCGGGCGTGGCGGGGCTGGTGCGCGGTGTTGTTGGCGGCTGGCCCGGCGCGCCGGTTGTGGTTGAAGACCGTGCCGCCAAGGCCGCGGCCCTGGCCTGCGGCGATGCGGCGCTGGCGGCCTCTGGCACCGTGTCGCTTGAACTGGCGGCGGCGGGGGTGCCGATGGTGATCGCCTATCGGCTGAACTGGCTGACAGAGGCGATGGTGCGGCGGCTGATCCGGGTGGATACGGTGACGCTGGTCAATCTGGTCAGCGAGAGCCGCGCGGTGCCCGAATTCCTGGGGGCCGACTGCCGCGCCGCAAACATCGCACCGACGCTGTCGGCCCTGATAAGGCATGGGGCCGGGGCGCAGGCGGCGGCGATGCGGCGCACGCTGGATCGGCTGGGGCGCGGCGGCGAGGATCCGGGGCTGCGCGCCGCGCGCGCGGTTCTGGCCGTGATCAGCCCAGAAACGCGCTGACCGCGTTCAAAAACCCGCGCGGATTGTCGGCATGCAGCCAGTGCCCGGCATTTTCAAGCACCTCAAAGCGCGCCTGCGGGAACAGGCCCTTGATGGTTTCGTGGTGTTCGGGGCGCACATAATCCGATTTCGCCCCGGTCAGGAACAGCACCGGCCCGGCAAAGCTGCCTTTGATATCGGGCCAGCCGATGATGCGCGGCATTTCGGCATCGAGCACGTCAAGGTTCAGCCGCCAGCCCGGCGGATCGGATTTCAGATCAAGCGATTGCAGCAGGAAGGCGCGCACCGGCGCCTCTGGCACGGTGGCGGCAAGGCGCGCGTCGGCGGCGCTGCGGGTGGTCAGGCCGGTCAGGTCAAGCCCGCGCATCGCCGCGATCAGCGGGGCCTGCGTATGCCCATAGGCCACCGGCGCGATATCGGCGACGACCAGCCTGCGCACCCGTTCGGGCGCGGTGAGCGCCAGCACCATCGCCGCCTTGCCGCCCATCGAATGGCCGATGACATCGGCCTGACCGCCATGGGCCGCGATCACCCCGGCGAGATCCGCGGCCATATCGGGATAGCTGTTGCTGGGCATCCACGGGCTGGCCGCGTGATTGCGCATGTCAACGCTGATCACCTGCCGCGACAGGGCCAGACGTTTCGCAATCGCCCCCCAGTTGCGCGCCGACCCAAACAGGCCGTGCACGATCAGGATGGGGGGCTGGGCCGTGTCAGGGCCGAGGATCTGAGTTTCAAGCATGGGGTTTCATACTATCCCCGTCGGGTTGATGCCAGAGGCAAGATGCGCACCAACCCGGTCGTGTGGTCCGCGTATCGGGCGTGGGAGCGCGTATTTTTGCCAAGATGAATGACAGGTGGCGGTTTGGGGCCGCGCGGGCGATAGAGGCTTTTCGACTGGCGGAAACGGTGGCAAGTTGGCATCCCGCGCGCGGGGCGTGCGTATCTTGCGCCGGTATTGGCGGCTGGGTTCAGGAATTTTGACATGACGATCACATCGGTGCAGAAAATGGCCGACCGCGTCGCGGAATTGATGGAAGAGCGTTTGAAAGTGCGGGGCGCGGGCCTGCCGGAAAAACTGCGCCGGGGCGGGCGGCTGTTGCCGCGCAAGGTGCGTGTGCAGGCGCAATATCTGGCAGAGGCGTGCCGTCAGGCCGAGCACCCGCATTTGCGCGTGCGCGTTGACATGGCCCGCGTGGCCGGGGCCTATGACGCCACCGTGCGCCATCTGACCGGAATCAACCGCTGGCAACGGCGACGGGTGGCGGCGCTTGATTTCCTGGCAAGCGCCGCGTTCAACCTTCTGGTTCTTGCGGCGCTGGTGATTGCGGTGCTGATCTGGCGCGGATATCTGTAGGCGCGCCTTGCGCCGAAGGGTCGATATGGTTGCGAACGCTGCTTCAGGTCGACCTGTAACGATCGGGGGCCTTTGTCTGCCCCGGATCGGGCCGGGCAGACGGGTTCAGATGAATCCCTGGGTCTCTGCGGTGGAACCGGGCGTTGCAAAAGCGCGTGAGGCGGTTCTGCGCGTTTGGCCGTGGCGCGCCCATTCAGGCCAACAGTACCCCAACGAACGCGGCCCCGTAACGGCTGGATGCCGACGGCGCGGGCTGAGTTTTCGTCAGGCCATGTGAAACAAGGCCCGGCAATGGTGGGCCTGCGCCGGTATGGCGCACGCCATCTCGCCGCGACCGGGCGCATCCGGCTGGTGCCGCAGTCGATAAAGATGTAAATCCACGACATGAGCCTGGGGAAAGAGTATCCGCGATGCGGCTGACGCGCTACACGGACCACGCGATGCGCGTGCGGCGGCGGGCGGGGCTTTATCTGGTGCGGGTCAAGGATGTGGTCAGGGTGCATGGCGCTGCCCGCATCGCCATCGCCCCCATTACCATTGCCCGCGTCGCGGCCGATCACGACCGGTTGCCCGGTCGGGTTCTGCCCCTGCGGGACGGATTCGTGACGCCAAAAAGGGCCCGCGCGTGACGGGCGCAGGCTGGACAGGGCGCATCGCCGGGCTGGCCGGACTGGAGGAAGATCTGCGGGCCGAACTGGAATCCCGCAGCCGGATCGTGCGTTTGCCCGCGGGCGCGACGGTCTTTTCGCCGGGGCAGGCCGCCGACCATCTGCTTTTGATGCTGCGCGGCACGGTGCGGGTCAGCCAGATATCCGGATCGGGCCGCGAGATCGTGCTCTACCGGGTCGAAGCGGGCGAGAGCTGCGTCATGACCACCGCCTGCATGATCGGGGATCAGGATTATCCGGCCGAAGGCGTGGCCGAGACCGAGGTGGAGGCCGTGGCGCTTCCCCGCGCGGTGTTCGACGATCTTGCCGCCCGCTCTGCCATGTTCCGGGCCTTCGTGTTCCGCGCCTATGCCCAGCGGATCACCGACCTGTTCCGCATCATCGACGAGGTTGCCTTTGGCCACATCGACATCCGTCTGGCCCAGCGGCTGCTTGCCCTGGCCGGTGATGGCGGTGAGGTGCGCATCACCCACCAGCAGCTTGCCACCGAGCTTGGCACGGCGCGCGAGGTTATCTCGCGGCAGTTGCAGGAATTCCAGCGCCGCGGCTGGATCGCACAGGCCCGCGGCGCGGTGAAGATATGCAACCGCCGGGCGCTTGCGGCGCTTGGTCAGGGCTGAAAGCCCTTTTCACAGCGCAGTTTTGCCCCCCGATGCGGCGCGTGTGTTTGGGCGCGTCCTGGTGACTTCGTCACAGACGCACCCAGCGCAAAGCGCTATGCGTCTTTTAGCTTTTACAGGAGGATCACCCCCATGAGCGTGAACATCGGAACTTTCGACCGGGCGCTGCGCGCCCTCATTGGCGCGGCCCTGCTGGTCCTGGCCTTCGGGGGCTTTGCGCCCGCCCTTTCGACCGGCGCGCCGAAATGGATCGCGGTCGCGGTCGGTCTGATCCTGCTGGCCACGGCCGCGCTGCGGCTTTGCCCGCTTTACGCGATCTTCGGCATCCGCACCTGCAAGCGCTGAGCACGCAGCGGCGCGCGCGAACCGGAGGAAATCCCGGAAGAAATCCCAGAGGGAACCCATGACTCACGACCCCGTCAACATGACCATCCACCCCGAGGTCGAGGCCTTTTTCGACGCGGCGACGAACACCATCAGCTACATCGTGAAGGATCCGGGTTCAAACGCCTGCGCCATCGTCGATTCGGTGATGGACATCGACTATGCCGCCGGGCGCATCACCTATGATCATGCCGACGCGATGGTGGCGCGGGTGCGCGCGCGTGGCCTGCGGCTGGAATGGATCATCGAGACCCATGTCCATGCCGATCACCTTTCCGCCGCGCCTTATATCCAGGCGCGGCTGGGGGGCAAGATCGGCATCGGCGAGAACATCCTGATCGTGCAGGAGACCTTTGGAAAGATCTTCAACGAAGGTACCGAGTTCCAGCGCGACGGCAGCCAGTTTGACAGGCTCTTTACCGATGGCGATACCTACACCGTGGGCGGTATGGCCTGCTTTGCCATCCACACGCCGGGCCACACGCCCGCCTGCATGACCCATGTGATGGGTGATGCCGCTTTCGTGGGCGATACGCTGTTCATGCCTGACGGCGGCTCGGCGCGGGCCGATTTTCCGGGTGGCGACGCGGGCATGCTTTATAATTCGATCCAGAAGGTATTGGCGCTGCCCGATGAGATGCGGCTTTTCATGTGCCACGATTACGGCCCCAATGGCCGCGAAATCCGGTGGGAGACCACCGTGGCCGATGAGCGCGCGCACAACATTCATGTCGGCGGCGGCAAGACGCGCGAGGATTTCATCCGCTTCCGCACCGAAAGGGACGCGACGCTTGGCATGCCGCGGCTGATCCTGCCCTCGCTTCAGGTCAACATGCGCGCGGGCGAAGTGCCCAGGGACAAGGACGGCCGACCCATGCTCAAACTGCCGGTGAACGCGCTTTGAAGCGTCACGCGCACAATTGATCAACCATCGAACATCAACAGACATGGCCCGGACGAAACGCACCTTTTGGCGATACCTGCCGATCCTGGTCTGGGGCCGCAGCTATGATCGGGCGGCGCTGACAAGCGACTTTGTCGCAGCCGTGATCGTCACGATCATGCTGATCCCGCAGTCGCTTGCCTATGCGATGCTCGCCGGGCTGCCGCCCGAGGCCGGGATCTATGCCTCTATCGCCCCGATCCTGCTTTATGCGGTCTTCGGTTCGTCGCGGGCGCTTGCGGTCGGCCCGGTGGCGGTGGTTTCGCTGATGACGGCGGCGGCGATCGGACAGGTGGCCGAGGCGGGTAGCATGGGCTATGCCGCGGCGGCGCTGACGCTGGCGCTGCTGTCCGGGGTCATGCTGATGGCTCTTGGCCTTCTGCGGCTGGGGTTTATCGCCAATTTCCTGTCTCACCCGGTGATCGCGGGGTTCATCACCGCCTCGGGGCTGCTGATCGCCACCAGCCAGATCAAGCATATCCTTGGCGTACCGGCAGGTGGGCACACGCTGATAGAGATGCTGGGTTCGCTGGCCGCGCATCTGGGCGCAACACATCTGCCGACCCTTGTCATCGGCGTTGCGGCGACCGTCTTCCTGTTCTGGGTGCGCAAGGGGTTGAAACCTGCGCTTGTCCGCCTTGGGCTTGGGCCGCGGTCGGCGGATCTGGTGGCGAAGGCGGGGCCGGTGGCCGCCGTGGCCGTAACGACGCTGGCGGTCTGGGCGCTTGGTCTTGATGCGCGGGGCGTGGCCATCGTGGGCGCGGTGCCGCAGGGCCTGCCGCCGCTGACCCTGCCCGATCTTTCTCCCGATCTTCTGGCCAAGCTGGTGCTGCCCGCCGCGCTCATCTCGCTGATCGGTTTTGTCGAGTCGGTCTCGGTCGCGCAAACGCTTGCGGCCCGTCGCCGTCAACGCATCGATCCCGATCAGGAACTGATCGGGCTGGGTGCCGCGAATATCGGCGCGGCCTTCACCGGGGGCTATCCTGTGACGGGGGGCTTTGCCCGTTCGGTCGTGAATTTCGACGCGGGCGCCGAGACGCCGGCCGCCGGGGCCTTCACCGCGGCGGGCCTTGCCATCGCCGCTGTGGCGCTGACGCCGCTTATCTTCTACCTGCCGACAGCGACGCTTGCAGCCACGATCATCGTCGCGGTGCTCAGCCTGGTGGATTTCTCGATCCTGCGGAAATCCTGGGCCTATTCGCGCGCCGATTTTGCCGCGGTGCTGGCCACAATCGTGCTGACCCTCGGGCTTGGGGTCGAGGCGGGCGTTTCGGCGGGTGTGCTCATCTCGATCGGCCTGCATCTTTACAAGACCTCGCGCCCACATGTGGCCGAGGTGGGGCTTGTTCCCGGCACCCAGCATTTCCGCAATGTCCTGCGCCACCGGGTTGTGACCAGCCCGAAGGTTCTGGCCCTGCGCGTCGATGAAAGCCTTTACTTCGCCAATGCGCGGTTTCTGGAGGATCTGATCCAGGACCGCGTCGCCGCGGATTGCCCCATCGAACATGTGGTTCTGATGTGCCCGGCGATCAACGAGATCGACTTTTCCGCCCTCGAAAGCCTTGAGGCGATCAACGAGCGGCTGCGCGGTATCGGCATCAGGTTGCATCTTTCCGAGGTCAAGGGCCCGGTCATGGACCGTCTGAAACGCAGCCATTTCCTTGATACCCTGAACGGCCGGGTGTTCCTGTCGCATTACGACGCATGGATGGCGTTGACCGGCGGGCAAGGCGCCATGCCGACAGCCGCCCAAGCCTCCCCTTCGGGGTAAGCGATGCCGATCCCGCAGCGACGGTTCGGGGCTGTGGCGATGGTTTGACGACAGGCTTGGCGCCTTGGCGATCCGGTCTTGCAAGGTGTCGCCATGTGCCCCGGCGCCGCGCCCCGGCGCCGCGCAAGGGGATGAATGCGCTCCGCGCGGGAGTATTTGAGCCAAGATGAAGGGGCGGGCCTTGGTCAGTTGCGCGGCTTGGTGCGGGTGGTGGGCGGCGCTTCGGCCGGGTTTTCGGGCCAGGGGTGGCGGGGGTAGCGGCCGCGCATGTCCTTGCGCACATCACTGTAGGATGTCGCCCAGAAGGCGGGCAGGTCGGTGGTGACCTGCACGGTCTTGCCCGCGGGCGAAAGCAGGGTGATGCGCAGCGGCAACTGTTTTGGGCCGACCACGGGATGCGCGGTGACGCCAAACATTTCCTGAAGCCGGATCGATATGCCGGGGCTGTCGTCATCGTAATCGATGGGCACCTGACGGCCAAGGGGCGTGGTGAAATGGCCGGGGGTGGCCGCGTCGATCTGCCGGAGGGTGGCGTGGCCAAGATGGGCGCGCAGCGGTTCCAGCGTATCCAGCGCCTTGAGGTCGGCCAGGGTGCGGCAGGTGCCGGCATAGGGCATCAGCCAGGTGTCAATCGTGGCAAGCAGCGCCGCGTCGGAGATGTCGGGAACGTCGGCACCCTCGCGGCGCAGCAATGCCGCGCGCGCCTGCAGGCGCCGCACTGCGGGTGGCAGTGTCAGCGCGGTCAGCCCAAGGTCGCGCACGCCGTCCATGGCGGCACGGGCCACGGCGTCTTGAGGCACGTCCTGCCAGATGCGGTCTTGCAGGATCAGGGCGGCGAAACATTCCTGCTGCCGGGCCTGCACCCGGCGGTCGCGCCGCGACCAGGTGCAGCGGTCCTGCCAGGTGATCTGATCGCCGTAAAGGCCGCGCAATTCGGCATCGGCAAGGGGAATGGCCAGGCGGATACGGGCCTCGCGCGGGTCGCCGTCAAGATCGGTGGCGACGATGAGGCGCGCGGCGGCAAGCGGATCGCCCGCATCCATCGCGGCCCCTTTGCCGCCCGAAAGCACCCAGCGCGGCGCCTCGCCGTTGCGGCGCAGGCCGATACGGTCGGGATAGGCCAGCGCCGCCATTTCAGCGGGCGACAGGGCCGGGGCATCGGGGACCAGCCGCGCCAGGCGCCGGGCCTCGTCGCGGATGCGGTGAAGGGTGGGCAGGTGGGGCGGGTGCGGATGGTCGGCGCGCGGCTGCGCAAGGGCGGCCAGGCGCAGGCCCAGATCGCTGGGCGCGCCGCGCAGCGGGTCGCGATCGGCCAGCAGCGCGGCCAGCGGCGCCGCCGCCTTGCCCGCCCTGATCAGCATATGCGCAAGGCGCGGGTGCAGCGGCAGGGCAGCCAGCGCCCGGCCATGGCCGGTGATCCGGCCCTCGGCGGTCAGCGCGCCCATCATCGCCAGAAGCGCCTGTGCCTCGGCCAGGGCGCCGGGGTTGGGCGGGGTCAGGAACGCCAGGTCAGCGGTGCCACGCGCGCCCCAAAGCGCCAGTTCCAGCGCGAGCGGCGCCAGGTCGGCCACCTCTATTTCGGCGGGCGCGAAAGCGGGCAGGGCGCCTTCCTCGCCCTTTGTCCAAAGCCGATAGCAGGTGCCCGGCCCCAACCGGCCGGCGCGGCCACGGCGCTGATCGGCCTCGGCGCGGCTGACCCGTTCGGTCACCAGCCGCGCCATGCCCGATGCCGGATCGAAGCGGGCGCGCCGCGCAAGGCCCGCATCGATGACCACGGCCACATCCTCGATCGTCAGCGAGGTTTCGGCGATCGAGGTTGCCAGCACCACCTTGCGCCCGTCGCGCGCCGGGGTGATGGCGGCGCGTTGGGCGGCGAAATCCATCGCGCCGAACAGGGTGTGAACGGTGCAATCGGGCGGCAGGCGGCCCTGTAGCAGGCCCTGCACGCGGCGTATCTCGCCCTCGCCGGGCAGGAACACCAGAATGCCGCCGCTGGTTTCGGTGGCGGCGGTGGTGACCAGATCGGCGCAGGCCGCCTCAACCCGCTGGGCCTTGGGGCGGGGGCGATCCAGCCAATGGGTGACAACCGGGTGGATCTGCCCGTCCGAGGTGATGACCGGCGCATCCAGAAGCGCCGCGACCGGGGCCGCGTCAAGCGTGGCCGACATCACCAGCACCATCAGATCGGGGCGCAGCGCGCCGCGCACCTCCCACACCAGTGCAAGGCCAAGGTCGGCATTCAATGATCGTTCGTGAAATTCATCGAAGATCACCGCCGCCACCCCCTCAAGCCCCGGATCGGATTGCAGGCGGCGGGTCAGGATGCCTTCGGTCACCACCTCTATCCGGGTGCGGGCAGAGACGCGCGACTCGCCCCGGATGCGGTAGCCGACGGTTTCGCCCACCGGTTCATTCAGCATCTCGGCCATGCGTTCGGCGCTGGCGCGCGCGGCAAGGCGGCGCGGTTCCAGCATCACGATCCGGCCAGACGGGATCAGCCCCGATCCCAGCAGCGCCAGCGGCACACGGGTGGTCTTGCCCGCGCCCGGCGGGGCTTGCAGAACCGCCCGTCCCTGCGCGCCAAGTGCTGCCAGAAGATCGGGCAGGGCCGCCTCGATCGGCAGGCTTGCCGGGGTTTGGCCGGGGTTGGGGATATCGGGGTTCGGGATATCGGTTGATCTTGCGGTCATGGTCTGGACATACAGGGTTTGACGCTGGCATGTAAACTTGCCCGGCGCGCGCGGCGGCAGGGAACGGCAAGGTGACGGCAGAAGAACGGCAAGGGAACGGCCCGGAATGGCGATGACGGCAGACGAGGCGACAGCACAGGCTGAGGCGCAGATCAAGGTATTGGCGCAGGAGGTGGCGGCGGGCGGGCGGCGGGCGCTGGCGCGGGCGATCACCCTTGTCGAAAGCGGGCGGGCCGATCACCGGGCGCAGGCGGTGGCCTTGCTGGATCATCTGCGCAAGATCACCGGCGCGCGACAAGCGCTGCGGCTGGGGCTTTCGGGCACGCCGGGGGTGGGAAAATCAAGCTTTATCGAGGCATTCGGCCTGATGCTGACCGGGGCGGGGCACCGGGTGGCGGTGCTGGCGGTCGATCCCAGTTCGACGCGCTCGGGCGGATCGATCCTGGGCGACAAGACCCGGATGGAACGGCTCAGCCGCGATCCGAACGCCTTTATCCGGCCCTCGCCCAGCCAGACAGCCCTGGGTGGGGTGACGCGGCGCACGCGCGAGGCCGTGGCCCTGTGCGAGGCTGCGGGGTTCGATCTGGTGCTGATCGAGACGGTGGGCGTCGGGCAATCGGAAACCATGGTGGCCGGGATGAGCGATCTTTTCATCCTGTTGATGGCGCCCGGTGGCGGCGATGAATTGCAGGGGGTCAAGCGCGGCATCATGGAAATCGCCGACCTGATCCTGGTCAACAAGGCCGACGGCGATCTGCGCGGCCCGGCCAGCCGCACCTGCGCCGATTACGCCGGGGCGCTGCGGCTGTTGCGGCGCCGGGCCGAAGATCCGCCGGGTTTTCCCAAGGCAATGCTGGTATCGGCGCTGGAAGGCACCGGCCTGGCCGAGGCCTGGGAAGACATGCAGTACCTGGCCAACTGGCGCAAGGACCATGGCCATTGGGATGCGCGGCGGGCCGATCAGGCGCGGCGCTGGTTCGAGGAAGAGGTGCGCCTGGGTGTGCTTGCCCGGTTGACTGGCGACAAGGCCACACAGGCGCGCATGGCGGCGCTGGGCGCCGAGGTGGCGGCGGGGCGCGTCACCCCGGCGGCGGCGGCGACCGAGGTTCTGGCGCAACTGGATCAGGGCCTTGTGCGGTGAAGCCCTTGCGGCGCTTGACAGGCCTGTCGCACCCGGCCAAGCCTGCCCGCCATGATTGATCAGCGCCCCATCGGATATGTCACCGGCCTGCTTGTGTGCATTCTTGGGCTGGCGATGCTGGTGCCGATGGTGCTGGATTACCGCAACGGCGATCCGAACTGGACGGCGTTTCTGGAATCCTCGATCATCTCGGTGGTCACGGGCGGGCTGGTGGCGCTGGCGTGCCGGAACCGGGTGGGCGAGGGGCTTTCGATCCAGCAAAGCTTTTTGCTGACGACCGGGCTTTGGGCGGTGCTGCCGCTGTTCGGGGCGCTGCCCTTCATGATCGGGGCGCCTGACGTGGGCCTGACCGATGCCTATTTCGAAGCGATGTCGGGCCTGACAACCACCGGGTCGACGGTGTTTCACGAATTGCAGGAACTGCCGCTTGGCACCAACCTGTGGCGCGGCATCCTGCAATGGCTGGGGGGCCTGGGGATTGTGATCGTCGCCATGGTGTTCCTGCCGGTGATGAAAGTTGGGGGGATGCAATACTTCCGCTCGGAAGGGTTTGATACACTGGGCAAGATCCTGCCGCGCGCTTTGGACATCGCGTCGGCGCTTATCCGGATATATCTGGGCCTGACGGTGTTGTGTCTTTTTGCCTATGTGATCGTCGGAATGACGCCTTATGATGCCGTGGTGCATGCGCTGACCACGATGTCGACCGGTGGCTTTTCCACAACCGACAGTTCCTTCGCAAAATATTCGGGCCCGGCGGAATATGTGTCGGCGGTCTTCATGATCGCGGCCAGCGTGCCGTTCGTGCGCTTCGTGCAAC
>JACIYW010000062.1 GCA_014359745.1 Paracoccaceae bacterium
GGAACGCCGCGGCCTGATCACCCGCGAACGCGCGGTCGATGACCGGCGCGCCTATGCGCTGCTGGTCACGTTGGCCGGGCGGCGGTTGCATGACGCGGCGCTGGCTGCGGTAAAGGCGCATGAGGCGCGGATGACCGCCGGGCTGACCGACGCTGAGCGCGCACAACTGATCCGTGCCCTGCGGCGGATCGAGGATAACGGGGGGATGGGCCATGGATCAGGACCGTTACCGCGCCCATGATGTACCCGCAAGGTGCGCCGGGCGTTGACGCCCGCGTGCCGGTGGCTGTTGCAAGCCACGCCATAAGCATTATCTTGCATACCGATTTAGAAAATGCATTATAAAGCACAAGCGACTCGCAGGGGAGGGGACTCATGTCCATTCAGGACTTCAACGGCCTTGTCGGCCGGATCGCCGATGCCTTGGGTGATCGGTCGCTTGACGCGGATATGGCCGGGTTTCTCAATGAAACCTTCCCGGTGGGCGGCCCGGATTTCACCCGCCTCGCCATTCTTTGCGCACAGGGCGAGGCCGAGGGCTGGCTGATGACCCGCGAGGCGGGCGGGGTGAAATATGGACGTGCCGTGAAACCGGGCACCAGCGCCGGGCGCCTCAGCGTCGATGTTGTGCGCATGAAAGATGTACGCGGGCCGCACCATGTGCACACTCTGGGCGAAATCGGCGCGGTGATGCCGATTTCGGGCGCACCACGTTTCGATGGGTTCAAACCTGGCTGGTATGTTTACGAACCCGGCAGCGATCATCACCCGACCGTCGCGGGGGGGGAAGCCTATGTTTTGTATCTGCTGCCTGAGGGCGCGATAGAGTTTACCGGCAGGCCATAGGCCGTCGGGGCAGGGAGGAGCCTTATGTCAACCAATGAAAACGCCGCGCTTTATTTCGTGGATCGCCACGCGGATGAGGGACGCGCCGACAAGACCGCGTTCCGCGAGGCAGGCAGCGGCCGCAGCCTGAGCTATGGCGCGCTGGCGTTTGAGACCGGGCGCGTCGCCGATGCGCTGGCCCGCGCAGGCATCCGGCGCGAGGAACGCGCGGCGATGCTGATGCTCGATCAGATCGAGTTTCCGCAAATCTTCTGGGGTGCGATCAAGGCCGGGGTGCTGCCGATCCCGCTCAACACCCTGCTTGCCACCCCGGTCTATCACACGATCCTGCGTGACAGCCGCGCGGCGATCCTGTTCGTATCGGCCGAACTTTTGCCTGCGGTTCTGCCCGCAATCCAAGGTTGCGGCGATCTGCGCCGCATCGTGGTTATCGGCGGCGAAGCCCCGGCAGGTGCCGAAACCTTTGACAGCTTTCTGAACGGCACCACCCCCGTCCCGGCCATTCACGCCAGCCCCGACGAGGTGGCGTTCTGGCTTTATTCCTCGGGTTCTACCGGGCAGCCGAAGGGTGTGCGCCATGTGCATGGCGCGCTGCGCGCCACGTCCGATACTTACGGTGCGCAGGTGCTGGGCATTGCCGAGGATGACGTGGTCTATTCCGTCGCCAAGCTGTTCTTTGCCTATGGTTTGGGCAACGGCATGACCTTTCCGATGTCGGTGGGGGCCACGACGGTGCTGTATCCGGGCCGCCCGACACCCGACAGCGCCTCGAACATTCTGGCGACCGAACGGCCCACGGTGTTTTGCGGGGTACCGACGCTTTATGCAGCCCTGGTCCATCACTGGGAAACGGCGGGCACCCACCCCGACGCGCCGCTGCGCACCTGCATATCGGCGGGCGAGGCGCTGCCAGAACAGATCGGCAAGGCCTGGCGCGGGCTTTGGGGCGTGGATATCATGGACGGCGTCGGTTCAACCGAGATGCTGCATATCTTCCTGTCGAACAAGCCCGGCGATGTGGTTTACGGCACGTCGGGCACCGCCGTGCCCGGCTATGAGGTGCGGCTGGTCGATGAGGCGGGCCGCGATGTCGCCCCCGGCGAGGTGGGCGAATTGCTGGTGCTTGGTGCATCGGCCGCCGATGGCTACTGGAACCAGCGCGATAAAAGCCGCAGCACCTTCGAAGGGCACTGGACGCGCACCGGCGACAAATACGAACTGACGCCCGAGGGCAGGTTCATCTATTGCGGGCGCACCGATGACATGTTCAAGGTTTCGGGCATCTGGGTGTCACCGTTCGAGATTGAACAGGCGCTGGTCAGCCACCCCGCCGTGCTGGAAGCGGCCGTGGTGGCGCGGCGCGATGACGACGGGCTGGAAAAGCCGCGCGCCTTCGTGGTGCTGAAACCCGGCCAGGACAAGGCAGTGCTGGCCGAGTTGAAAGAGTTCGTCAAGGACAAGATCGGCAAGTGGAAATATCCGCGCTGGATCGAGGTTGTCGACGATCTGCCCAAAACCGCGACCGGGAAGATCCAGCGCTTCAAGCTGCGCGAGGAGGCATGATGGCGGATTGGATTGCCAAGGGGGTTCTGACGGCGGGCGGCAAGCGGCTGGACTATCGCTGCTTTGGCCCGGCGCCCGATCAGGCACCCACGATCATGCTGCTGCATGAAGGGCTGGGGTGCGCCGCCCTTTGGCGTGATTTTCCGCAGCGGCTGGTTGAGGCCACGGGGTTTGGCGTGTGCGCCTGGTCGCGCGCGGGCTATGGCCAGTCGGACCCCGCCGACCTGCCGCGCCCGCTTGATTACATGACGCGCGAGGCGGTCGATGTGCTGCCCGAGGTGCTGGAAACCATCGGTTTTCAGCGCGGGGTGCTGATGGGCCATTCCGACGGCGCGACCATCGCTGCGATCTATGCCGGCAGCGTCGAGGATTTCCGCGTGCGCGGCCTGATCCTGATGGCGCCGCATTTTTTCACCGAAGACATGGGTCTGGCCGAGATTGTCAAGGCGCGCGACGTCTATGCCACCACCGACCTGCGCGATCGCATGGGCAAGTATCACCGCGACCCGGACGCCACGTTCCATGGCTGGAACGACGCCTGGCTGCACCCCGATTTCAGAAAATGGAACGTGGGCGAGGTGATCGATTACCTGCGCGTCCCGGTGCTGGCCATTCAGGGGCGGCAGGATCAATACGGCACACTGGCGCAGATCGAGGAAATCGAAACCCGCAGCTATGCCCCGGTCGATGTGGTGGCGCTTGACGATTGCCGTCACGCCCCGCATCAGGATCAGCCGCGCGTGGTGCTGGATGCCGTCGCGGAATTCACCGCAAGGCTGGAACGCATCGAGGCGGCAGAGGTCGATACCGCATGACGGCTGGCGGCGTGACCCTGCCGCCCTTTGCCTGCATCCCCGGCAAGACGCCCCGCCACGCGCCGGGCGCGTTCGATGGGTTGCACGCCACGGTCGAGCCGGGGATGAGTATTGACGCGCTGGCGTCATCCAATGCATTCGCCGCCGGGTTTTCGTTCTTTGACGCCGGGTATTTCTGGGAAGCGCACGAGGTATGGGAACCGGTCTGGCTGGCGCTGCCGCAAAAATCCACGGAACGACAGTTCGTTCAGGCGTTGATCCAGCTTGCCAATGCCGAATTGAAACTGCGCATGCAACGCCCCCGCGCCGCGCGGCGCCTGTGCGCCATTGCGTTGGGGCATCTGGCCGACGCGGGCCGACAGGGTGCTACGCAGATCATGGGGCAGGATGTGGCAACGGTCGGCGACAGAATCGCCGAATGTACGCGCCGGGCTGCTGAAGATACAAAGTGTGTACTATAGTGCATATATCATGGCCGCGTGCTATGGCAAGCACTTGAAAAACACCATGTTTTTTATGATCTGCATCACCTTAAGTGGGTTTACTATATATCATTTCTGCACTAAAGTGCATCAACTTCGAATATCCATCGGGAGGCTGCCATGACCAAGGTCATCGATTTTCAAACTGACCCCTCAAGATACCGCCATTGGAAAATCAGCTATGACGGGCCGGTGGCCAATCTGTTTATGGATGTCGATGAAAACGGCGGCCTGTTCGAGGGTTATCAGCTCAAGCTCAACTCCTATGATCTGGGCGTTGATATCGAACTGGCCGATATCGTGCAGCGGATGCGGTTCGAACACCCCGAGGTCAAGGTGGTGGTGATGCGGTCGGGCAAGGAAAAGGTGTTCTGCGCCGGGGCCAACATTCGCATGCTGGGCGGTGCCGCCCATGCCCACAAGGTGAATTTCTGCAAATTCACCAATGAAACCCGCAACACCTTTGAAACCTGCGGGGCCGAATCCGGCCAGACCTATATCGCCGCGATCAAGGGGGCCTGTGCGGGCGGCGGATATGAACTGGCGCTGGCCTGCGATTACATCATGCTGACCGATGACGGCACTACCAGCGTGGCGCTGCCCGAGGTGCCGCTGCTGGCGGTGCTGCCCGGCACCGGCGGGCTGACCCGCGTGACCGACAAGCGCAAGGTGCGCCGTGATCTGGCCGATGTGTTCTGTTCGATCGAAGAGGGGGTGAAGGGCCGCCGTGCCAAGGATTGGCGGCTGGTTGATGAGGTGGTGCCGAATTCCAAATTCGATGCCGTGGTGCAGGATCGCGCCCGCGAATTCGCCGCGAAATCGAAACGCCCCGATGATGCGCAGGGCGTGCAACTGACCCCGCTTGATCGCAGCATTGCCGCCGATGGATCCATCACCTATTCGGCCGTCGAGGTGGTGATTGATCGTGACGCGCGCCGCGCCACCATCACCATTTCCGGCCCCCAAACCGATGCGCCCGCCGATATGGCCGCGTTTCAGGCCGAAGGTGCGCAAGCATGGATGCTGCGGGCGGCGCGCGAGTTTGACGATGCGCTGCTGCATCTGCGCCTCAATGAAGATCAGATCGGCCTCTTGATCCTGAAAACCCAAGGCGCGCCCGAGAAGGTGATTGCGCATGAGGCGCTGCTGCTGGCCAATGCCGACCACTGGCTGGCCAATGAGGTGCTGCTGTACTGGAAGCGGGTGCTGAAGCGGCTGGACATGACATCGCGGTCGCTGGCCGCCGTGATCGAACACGGAT
Source organism: Paracoccaceae bacterium (assembly GCA_014359745.1). Taxonomy (GTDB): domain Bacteria; phylum Pseudomonadota; class Alphaproteobacteria; order Rhodobacterales; family Rhodobacteraceae; genus JACIYW01. The sequence goes on from JACIYW010000062.1 coordinate 4,968, forward strand.
CGTGCTTTGCCGGGGTGCTGGCTGAGATCACATTCGCCGCCGACCGCAGCTACATGATGGAAGGCGCGTTCGAGGGCGACAACCGCCCCCTGGCAACCATCACCCTGACAGAGGCCAATTTCGGCCGCTACCCGATGGGCAACGATCTGACCCGGCTGCAAACCCGGTTCCTGGGAACGCCCGACCATGTGACCGCGCTGCGCGATCAGATCGGCACGCCGCTGGAGGCCGAGGATGCGTCGGACCTGGGGCTGGTGACCTTTGCCTATGACGATGTGGATTGGGAAGACGAGGTGCGCATCTTCATGGAAGAACGCGCCAGCTTCTCGCCCGACGCGATGACGGCGATGGAGGCGAACCTGCGGTTTGCCGGGCCGGAAACCATGGAAACCCGCATTTTCGGGCGGCTGACCGCCTGGCAGAACTGGGTGTTCCAGCGGCCCAACGCGGTGGGCAAGGATGGCGCGCTGCAACGCTACGGCACCGGCGTGCGCGGCGATTACAACATGCAGCGCGTCTGACGCGCGATCAGGAGGAACGGACATGCTCGATCTTATCAACGTCAGCTATGACACGCAGATCCCCAACAACGTCGGCCTGTCATCCGACAAGCGGGTGCTCAAGGCGCTGGAAAAATGGCACCCCGGTTATATCAACTGGTGGAACGATCTGATCCCCGACCGCTTTCAGCAATCGCTGGTTTATCTGCGCACCGCCGTTTCCGTCGATCCCAAGGGCTGGGCGAAATTCGATTACGTCAAGATGCCGGAATACCGCTGGGGCGTGCTGCTGGCGCCGCAGGTCGAAGACCGGCGTATTCCCTGCGGGGAACATGCGGGCCAGCCCGCGTGGCAAGAGGTGCCGGGCGAATACCGCAACATGCTGAAACGCCTGATCGTCATTCAGGGCGATACCGAACCGGCGTCGGTGGAACAGCAACGCTTCCTTGGGTCAACCGCGCCGTCGCTTTACGACCTGCGCAACCTCTTTCAGGTGAATGTCGAAGAAGGCCGCCACCTTTGGGCGATGGTCTATCTGCTGCACAAGTATTTCGGCGCCGATGGCCGCGAGGAAGCCGACGACCTCTTGCGCCGTTCCTCCGGCTCGGACGAAGCGCCGCGCATGCTGGGCGCCTTCAACGAGGAAACGCCCGACTGGCTGTCGTTCTTCATGTTCACCTATTTCACCGACCGCGACGGCAAGATGCAGCTTGAAAGCCTTGCGCAGTCCGGCTTTGATCCGCTGTCGCGCACCTGCCGCTTCATGCTGACCGAAGAGGCGCATCACATGTTCGTCGGCGAAACCGGCGTGGGCCGGGTGGTGGAACGCACATGTCAGGCGATGAAAGAGGCGGGGATCGACGATCCCTATGATATTGACCGTATCCGCGCCCTTGGCGTGATCGATCTGCCGACCATCCAGAAAAAGCTGAACCTGCATTACACGCTGTCGCTTGATCTGTTCGGGCAAGAGGTTTCCACGAATGCCGCCAATGCCTTCAACTCGGGCATCAAGGGGCGGTACATGGAAAACCGCATCGACGACGATCACCGCCTCTCGGATGCCACCTATCAGGTGCGCAACATCAAGGGCGACCAGATCGTGATGGAAGACGTGCCCGCGCTGACCGCGATCAACATGCGCCTGCGCGACGATTACGTGCGCGATGCGGCGGGCGGGGTTGGCCGCTGGAACAAGATCATCGAAAAGGCCGGGGTGCAGTTTGAACTGAAACTGCCGCACGAAGGCTTTCACCGCCAGATCGGCATCTTTTCCACCGTGTCCGTCGATCCCGAGGGCAAGATCATTCCCAAGGAAGAATGGCAGGCGAAAGCGAAAGACTGGTTGCCGAACAAGGCCGATGGCGATTTCATCCAATCCTTGATGGTGCCCGTGACCGAACCCGGCAAATTCGCCGGCTGGATTGCCGCGCCCAAGGTTGGTATCGACAACAAGCCGGGCGATTTCGAATATGTGAAACTGCATATGGCCTGATGGGCCAAGCCGGGGCGGCGCGCCGCCCCGGAGCTTTGACTAAGGGGGGCACCATGAAAACCGAACGCGGATTTTCCGACATGCGCCGCGCGCTGCGCCAGATTGCCGTGCGGGGTGCCTGCCTTGATTGCCCGCAGTGTTCAGGGGCCTGCTGGCATGCCCTGGAACTGCGACTGCTGCCCGAGGCAATATTGAAAGACAAGGGGGCCAGCGCATGAACCAACCGCTCAAACAACATCTGATCGATCCTGAGATCTGTATCCGCTGTTACACCTGCGAAATGACCTGCCCGGTGCAGGCCATCGAGCATGACGACAACAATGTCGTGGTGGATGCGTCGAAATGCAATTTCTGCATGGATTGCATCCCGGTCTGCCCGACAGGTTCCATCGATGAATGGCGCGTGGTCACCGATCCCTATTCGGTCGAGGAACAATTCGGCTGGGATGAACTGCCCGCGCAGGCCGATCTGCCATCAGGGGACGACACCGGGCTGGAGGCGCTTGACGATGCCATGGCCGCCCTGCTGGCAGAGGCGCACAAGGGTGCGGGGGGCAAGTCACGCGCGCCTGATAGCGCAGCGAAACCCACGATCAACCTTTACAACCTTGGCAAACCGGCCGAGGCGGTGGTGCAGGGCAATTACCGCCTGACCAGCGCCGACAGTGACGGCGACGTGCGCCACATCATCCTTGATTTCGGCGGCCAGCCGTTTCCGGTGCTGGAAGGCCAAAGCATCGGCATAATCCCCCCCGGCACTGACGCCGATGGCAAGCCGCATCTGCCCCGGCTTTATTCGGTTTCCAGCCCGCGCGACGGCGAACGGCCGAATTTCAACAACCTGTCGCTGACCGTGAAACGCGAACCAATGGGCGTCTGTTCCAACTATGTCTGCGATCTGCAAAAGGGCGACAAGGTGCGGGTGACCGGGCCGTTCGGATCGACGTTCCTGTTGCCGTCCGACCCGTCGGCGCATCTGCTGATGATCTGCACCGGAACCGGATCGGCACCGTTTCGCGGGTTCACCATGCGCCGCCAGCGCGAACATGCGGGGCTGAATGGGTCGATGTCGCTCTATTTCGGGGCGCGCACGCCGCAGGATCTGCCTTATTTCGGCCCGCTGAAAAAGGTGCCCGACAGCTTCATGCAAAAGGTTTTTGCCTTCAGCCGCCAGCCGGGCCAACCCAAACACTATGTGCAGGACCAGTTGCGCGCCCATGCCGAAACGATCGCGGCGCTGTTGCAAAACCCCAATGGTCATATCTATGTCTGCGGGCTCAAGGCCATGGAACACGGGGTAGAGGCGGCGCTGTCGGATATTGCGCGCGGCGCGGGGCTGGATTGGGCGGCGCTGCGCGATCAGATGCGCGACGGTGGCCGGTACCATGTTGAAACATATTAGGAATACCACTGCGACCCAGCCCGCTTCGCCAAGGCCCCGACGCCTGCCGGGATCCGCGCGCTGATTGGGTGGTCTTTGCCGCCCCTTTCCGCAAAATAGTGCAGTCTGCCGCGCCTGTCCGGTGGAAAGGGATTGAGGTTCACGGCAATTTCGTTACCCTTGTGCAATATTGTACACAACCCAGCGTGTTAGATGAGCGAAATCACCAATTTCAAGGGCGAGGTGACAGAACCTGACGCCGATGATGCGGTCAGCGCCCTGATCCTGCGGGTGGGCGACCGGGTGCGCAAGGCGCGTGAACGCAAGGGCATTCCGCGCCGGGTGCTTTCGGAAATCTCGGGCGTCTCGCCGCGCTATCTGGCGCAGCTTGAAGGGGGCGAGGGCAATATCTCCATCGGGCTGTTGCAGCGTGTTGCGATCGCGTTGGATCATCGCATCGAATGGCTGATGGGCGAAGAAGACCCCTGGACATCCGACGCGCTGCGCGTGGCCGACCTTTTCCGCGTCGCCAGCGGCGATCTGCGCCAAAGGGTGCTGGACATGCTGGCGCCCGAACCGATAGAGGCGATGCGGGCGCATCGCATCTGCCTGATCGGTCTGCGTGGCGCGGGAAAATCGACGCTGGGCGCCGCCGTGGGTGCCGCGATTGGCGTGCCCTTCGTCGAACTCAACCGCGAGATCGAGGATCAAAGCGGTATGCCCGTCAACGAAGTGATGGCGCTATACGGGCAGGAAGGCTATCGCAAGCTGGAGGCGCAGGCGCTTGGCCGGATCATCGCCACCTATGACACGATGATCCTGGCGGTTGCGGGCGGCATCGTTGCCGAACCCGAAACCTACAAGACCCTGCTGGCGAATTTTCACACGATCTGGGTCCGGGCCTCGCCCGCGGATCACATGAACCGGGTGCGCGCGCAGGGCGATACCCGTCCGATGGCCGGAAACCCCGAGGCGATGGAGCAGCTTAAATCCATCCTGACCAGCCGCGAGGTGCTTTATGAAAGGGCGCTGGCGCAGTTGGAGACGACCGGCAAGCCGCTGGAAGCCTCGATCGAGGAATTGATATCGTTGATCCGGGAACGGCGTTTTCTGGGCTGAACAACCACAATAGGGGCACGAATGGAGATAACCTGGCATCGCGAGGGGCCGGTTGCGGCCGTCAACTGGGCCGAGGCGGAGGCGGGGTTTGACCGGGTGGAAATGTCGGCCAGCACCCCCTTTGCCGAGGCGATGATCCGGGAACGCAGCGCGTTTCTGGAATTGCACGATTCCGATCAGGACCGGGCGCTAAGCCACATCTTTTTCGCCGAACGCGCCGCGCGCGCGCCCGATTGGCTGACCGCCGCGCCTGTGGATGTGACGCAGGCGGTTGTGGTTGGCGGCGGCACCATGGGGGCGGGCATCGCCTATGCGCTGCTGTCGGCCGGGATTTCCGTTGCGCTGCTGGAAACCGATGATGACGGCGTGGTGCGCGCCCGTGGCAACGTGGAAAAGATCATCGAGGCCAGCCTTGAACGCGGCCTGATCGCGACTGCGAAGGCCGACAAGTTGCGCGCCGCGCTGACCGTCACCACCGATTACGCGGCGGGCGCCGGGGCACAGATCGCCATTGAAGCCGCCTTTGAAAGCATGGAGGTCAAGCAAACCGTGTTTCGCGCGTTGCAGGCCGCATTGCCCAAGGATGCCGTGCTTGCCACCAACACCTCCTATCTGGATGTGAATGAACTCGCCGCGATCCTTGACGACCCCGCGCGCCTTGTGGGCCTGCATTTCTTCGCCCCCGCCCATATCATGAAATTGCTGGAGATCGTGCGCGGCGATGCCACCTCGGATGTGGCGCTGGCGACAGGGTTTGCGTTGGCCAGGCGGTTGCGCAAAATCCCGGTGCTGGCCGGGGTCTGCGACGGGTTTATCGGCAACCGGATCCTCGCGCGCTATCGCGAGGCGGCCGATACGCTGTTGATGGACGGCACCAACCCTTGGGAACTCGACGAGGCGATGGTCGATTTCGGCTATGCCATGGGCCCTTACGAGGCGCAGGATCTTTCCGGCCTCGATATCGCCTATGCCGCCCGCAAACGGCAGGCGGCCACCCGCGACCCGGCGCGCCGTTACATCCCCATCTCCGACCGGATGGTGGAAGAGGGGCGGCTGGGCAAGAAGGTGGGCGTGGGCTGGTACCGTTATCCGGGCGGGGGTGGCATGGTGGTTGATCCGCTGATCGAGGATCTGGTGCGCGAGGAAAGCTGGTTCGCCAAGGTCACGCGGCGCGAATTTTCCGCAGATGAGATGCGCCGCCGCCTGCTGTTGGCGATGATCAACGAGGCGGCGGATATTCTGGCCGAAGGCATCGCGGCATCGGCCCGCGATATCGATCTGGTCACGGTATTCGGCTATGGCTTTCCACGCTGGCGCGGCGGGCTGATGCACTATGCCGACACGATCGGTGCTGCACGGATCGTGGAGCAGCTTGAGGAACTGGCGGGCGAAGACCCGGTGGTCTGGGCGCCCGGCCCGGCGCTGCGGGCCTGTGCGAAGGCTGGTATCAGGCTGGCGGATTACAAAGGCCCCGGCGCGGGCTGACCGGGGCCTTACCAGCCGTCGAAAACCCCGGTCTGCACGATCTCGCGCGCGGCGTCATGCAGGCGGGCGATGATGGGCGCCGGATCGGCCGCGTCGGATTCGGGGCGCGAGGTGCCGATCACGGCGCGGGCCGCGCCCAAGCCGCCGATGGCCACGGCATAGCCGGAGATGCCGGGTTCAAATTCGGCTGTCACCACCGCATGCCCATCGGCGCGGACCTGCGCAACCGCGCGGGCGATCGCGTCGCGGTCTTGCAGGGTGCGGGCGGTATGGGCGGGCAAGGGCGCGCGGCGCAGCACGCCCCCGACCCATTCGGGATCGCCATACGCCAGCAACATCCGCCCCAACGCGGTGGACAGCAGCGGCAGGCGGCTGCCGATGGTAAAGCCGAACGAGATTTCATGTTCCTGCATCACCGATTGCGCGACATAGACGGCGCTGTGATCGTCGGCGATGGCGATGGAAACGGTGCTGCCGATCAGGCTGGCGTATCGATTCAGGATCGGTTGCACATGGGTGCCAAACCGGTTGCCGCGCAGGAAACTGCCCGCAAGGATCAGCACGCGCGGCGTCAGCGAAAACCGCCGCCCATCGCGCCGCGCATAGCCCAGATGCACCAGTGTCAGCATCAACCGCCGCACCGCCGCCCGGTCGAACCCGGTCAGCGCGGCAACTTCGGACAGGGTCAGGTGGCTGTGCGTGTCGTCAAAGGCGCGCAGCACCGCCACCCCCTTGGCAAAGGTGGTGGAGATGTCGCGCTCGGTGATCGGCGGGTCGTGATCTTGCATGGCGGTCTTTCGCGATCTTGTCGCCTGATAGCATGAATTTCACGGCTGGTATGCCCCAATTTGTTTGGTAAAAAATCAGTCGTGCGTTATACGACCAAAAGTCATGTACCACGATAGAACGGAGCCGCGCCATGATCAGCCGCGAACTGAATGAAACCATCACCCGCACCGGCCCCGGCACGGACGCGGGCGCGGTGATGCGGCGGTACTGGCAACCCGCCGCGCTGGCCGATGAATTGCAGGGCAAGCGCCCGGTCGTGCCGGTCAAACTGCTGGGCGAGGATCTGGTGCTGTTTCGCGACTCGACGGGCAAGCTGGGCCTGATTGACCGCGCCTGCCCGCATCGCGGCGCCGATCTGTGTTTCGGGCGACTGGAAGAAAACGGCCTGCGTTGCCCGTTCCACGGCTGGCACTTTGACCACAGCGGCCAATGCGTCGAACAGCCGGGCGAACCCGAAGGATCGCGGATGCATGAACAGATCCGCGTGGCATCCTATCCAGTCGTGGAAAAGAACGGTATCATCTTTGCCTTTATGGGGCCGGGCGAACCGCCGGAATTCCCGAATTTCGACTGTTTTCGCGCCCCAGAAACCCATGTGTTCGCGTTCAAGGGGCTGTGGGCCTGCAACTGGCTGCAAGCGATGGAGGTGGGGATTGATCCCGCCCACGCGTCATTCCTGCACCGGTTCCTGCAAGATGAAGACCCCGCCGACAGCTACGGCAAACAGTTCCGCGACAAGGCCGCCGATACCGATATTCCCATGACGCGGCTGTTGCGCGAATATCCCCGCCCCGACATCACGGTGGAGGAAACCGAATATGGCCTGCGCCTGATCGCGCTGCGGCATCTGGAAGGGGGCAAGACCCATGTGCGCGTCACCAACCAGATCTTCCCCGAAGCGATCTCCATCCCCATGTCGCGCGAGATGATCATCACCCAGTGGCATGTGCCGATCGACGATGAAAACTGCTACTGGTATTCCATGTTCACCAGTTTTGGCGCGCCGGTCAACAAGGCGAAGATGCGCGAACAGCGCCTCAAGGAACACCGCCTGCCCGATTATGCGCCGATCCGCAACAAGGCCAACAATTATGGCTTTGACCCCGAGGAACAGGCGCGCGAGACCTATACCGGCATGGGGCTGGATATCAACGTGCATGATCAATGGGCGGTGGAAAGCCCCGGCCCGATTTTTGATCGCACCCGCGAACATCTGGGCAAGACCGATGTCGCGATCATCCGCTACCGCCGGATGCTGCGCGCGGCCATTGCCGCGCTGAAAGAGGGCCGGGAAGATGCGCTGCCGATGCGGAATGGCGTTGACCCCAAGGCGGTTTACGGCCCTGTGTCGAACGACACGATCGCCGAAACCGGCGACTGGCTGCGCGCCTCGACAGACGGTGATGCGGCGCGGCGTGCGGGCTGCGCGGGGTGGGATGCGCGCACTCCGAGATGACGCGGGGGCCTGCGCCGGATAACAATGGACGCAACCGGGCGAGAGGGGCCAGCGTGAGCGATTTCAACTTGAAAGTGGCGGGTGGCGCGCTGGCGCGGATGGGCCTGCTGGATGCGGACACGATCGAGCGTGCCGCCGAACTGCTGGCGCGCGTGGTGGCCAGTGATCTGGAAACCGTGCGGGTGCTCTTTGCCGATCAGCATGGCATCCTGCGCGGCAAGACGGTGGTAGCCGATGCGCTGGTGTCGGCCTTTACCAGCGGTATCGCGCTGACCTCGACGCTGCTTTTGAAAGACACCGCGCATCGCACCGTCTTTCCGATCTGGGATGCGGATGGCGGCGGCTTTGGCGGGGTGATGCGGGGGGGCGGCGATTTCCTGATGGTGCCCGATCCGGCCACGTTCCGGGTGCTGCCCTGGTCGCCGCATTCGGCATGGATATTATGCGATCCGGTGTTTCGGTCGGGCGATCCCATACCGTTTTCGCCGCGCGGGGTGCTGAAAGCAGCCATGGCGCGGCTGTCCGATCAGGGGATGGATCTGGTGACCGGGCTGGAGGTGGAATTTCATGTCTTCGAAGTGGTCGATCCCCGGCGCGAACATGTTGATGCCACCTTTCCCGCCGCGCCGCCGCTGACCCGCAACCTTGCGCCCGGTTATCAGTACCTGACCGAGATTCGCTATGCGATGATGGAACCGGTGATTGATGATCTGCGCCGCAATTGCCAGCAGATCGGCCTGCCGGTGCGTTCGACCGAGGTCGAGATGGGGCCAAGCCAGATCGAATTCACCTTTGATCCCGATACGCCGCTTGCCCATGCCGACAACATGGTGATGTTCCGCACGCTGGTCAAAGAGGTGTGCGCGCGGCGCGGGCTGCACGCCACCTTCATGTGCCGCCCCAAGGTGGAAAACGCCGCCGCCAGCGGCTGGCACCTGCATCAGTCGCTGATTGATACCAAAACCGGCCGTAACCTGATGATGCCCGCCGGGGATGGGGCGCTGACGGCTGAGGCCGGCGGCTGGATCGCCGGGCTGCTGGAACATGCCGCGCCAAGCTGCGTTTTCACCACGCCCACGGTGAACGGCTACAAGCGCTATCGCCCGCAGCAACTGGCCCCAGACCGCATCCAATGGGCGCGCGACAATCGCGGCGCGATGATCCGGTCGCTGATGGCGCCGGGCGATCCTGCCAGCCGGATCGAGAACCGCGTGGCCGAACCCACGGCCAACCCCTATTACTTTTTCGCGGCACAGATACTTGCGGGGCTTGACGGGATCGCGCGCGGCCTTGCCCCGCCGCCCCCGGTTGAAACCCCGTATGAGGGTGCGGCGCCCGCCCTGCCCAAAAGCCTGATCGAGGCGATCGAGGCATTCGAGGCCTCGGTGTTTTTCCGCAAGGCACTGGGCGATGACTGCGTGGATTACCTGACCCATCTGAAGCGCGCCGAATGGGAACGGTACCTGATGACCGTTTCGGAATGGGAGCAGACGGAATATTTCGGGATATTCTGAACAGGCACGATCAGCCGGGCAACAGCACCGTCACCGCAAAATGGTCCTGCGCATCGCTCAAAAACGTATCCCGGCGCCAGCCCGCCGCCCGCGCCAGATCGTCAAAGCTGTCTCGGGTGTATTTGTGGCTGCTTTCGGTATGGATCGACTCGCCCGCCGCAAACCGCGCCATCCCCGGCCCGATTGCCACGCCTTGTTCAACACGGCTGACCAGATGCATTTCCATGCGGGCCAGATCGGGGTTCCACCGCGCCTCATGGTCAAAGGTGTCGGGGTCGAAACGGGCCCCCGCCTCGCGGTTGAGGCGCACCAGCAGGTTGCGGTTGAACGCCGCCGTCACCCCCGCCGCGTCATCATAGGCCTGCACCAGCGTCTCAACATCCTTGACCAGATCGATGCCGACGATGAATGCGGCGATCCCCGGCCATTGCCGGACACTGGCCAGCAACGCGCGCGCGCGGTCGGGTTCCAGATTGCCGATGGTCGATCCCGGAAAGAACCCCACCTTCGGATGATCGGCATAGGCTGCGGGCAGGCGCAGCGGCGCCATGAAATCGGCAATGATCGGTACCACCGGCAACGCCGGATAGGCGCGGTCCAGATCGGCTGCGACCTGGCGCAGAAAGCTTTCGGACACATCGACGGGCAGATAGGCGGCAAGATCGTGCAGACCATCCAGCAGGATGCGGGTCTTGACGCTTGCGCCACTGCCCAGTTCGACCAGCGCGCTGCCCTTTGGCACATGGGCCGCGATCCGGGCGATGCCCGCTGTCAGAATCGCGGTTTCGGTGCGCGTGGGATAATATTCCGGCAGGCGGGTTATCCGTTCGAACAGCGCGCTGCCCGCCCGATCATAGAACCACTTGGGGTCCATGCTTTTGTCGGGGCCGGTCAGCCCGGTCAGCGCCGCTTTCAGCAGATCGGCATTCAGCCCGGCGGTTCTGTTCATCAAGGCCCCCTGGCCGGGAAAATCGGTTGGCCCGGCGTGGCCCGACCATAACAATCACGCCTTCGCGTGCAACCCCGGTCTGGGCGGGCGGCAAGGATCAGGGCGCTGCCCGTCATCAGCGATGCGGCGTCGGCGGCCTCGAAAAGCGCCTTCGTAACCCCCTCGACCGCTCATTTCGACGCGCGGGAAAGAATGCGGTTGGCGCCTTCGCTCTGGTGGTCAGGGCTGTATGCGGATAGCGAGGCG
>JACIYW010000063.1 GCA_014359745.1 Paracoccaceae bacterium
ATCCTTGACGGCTTTCAGGCCGGGCTTTCCTGGATCACCATCCTGCGCAAACGTGAAAGCTTCCGCGCGGCCTTCGCCGGGTTCGACCCCGAGGTGATCGCCGGTTGGACCGACCCCGAGGTTGCCCGCCTGATGGCCGACCCCGGCATCGTCCGCTCCCGTGCCAAGATATTGGCCACCATCACCAACGCCCGCGCCTGGCAGCGGTTGGAGGCTGCGGGGGGTTTTGACCGATTCCTGTGGAACTATGTTGATGGTCGGCCGATCCAGAACCGGTTTGCCACCCTGGCCGAGGTTCCCGCCGAAACCCCGCTGTCGCGGCAGATATCAAAAGATCTGAAACAGGCCGGGTTCAAGTTCTGTGGCCCGGTGATCACCTATGCGTTCATGCAGGCGGTGGGCATGGTGAACGACCATCTGGTGACGTGCCCGTGCCATGACCGGGTGCGGCAGATGGAATAGGCCCGGCGGCCCGGTCAGGGCGCGGCCCAATGCCTCATCCCCTTGGTGCAAATACTCCGGGGGTCCGGGGGCAGGGCCCCCGGCCGTTCCCGCCCCTTACCCGCCGGTCGTCAGCGCGCTGACGATCGCCTTGGCGCTGTCGCTGTCCCATTCGGCATCGCCGATCAGGCGGGCGATCTCGCGGCCCTCAGGGTCGATCAGGATGGTCGATGGCAGGCCAAGAACAGCCATGTCGCGCGCGAATTGCTGTTTGGGGTCGCGCAGGATCGGCAGGTGCGCGACCTCGGTCTCATCAAAGAACTTCCTGATCGCGGGCACCGGGTTGCGCCCGGTGGCCACCGTCACCACCGCGAAATCCGCGCCGCCCAGCACGGCCTGAAGCCGGTCGAGCGATGGCATTTCCTTTCGACACGGCGCGCACCAGGTCGCCCAGAAATTCAACAGCACATATTTGCCGCGATATTCTGACATCAGGTGTTCGCCATCCTCGGCATCCAGCAGCACCGCCTCGGGCACCGGGCGGGGGGCGTCATGGAATTGCAGCTTGCGCATGCTGCCGTCGCGCAGATCGTTCAGGGCGGCGGTGTCGGCATTTGCAGTAACGCCAAGGGCCGCGTATAGGACAACGGCAAACAAGAAACGCATCTTTCCTCCGATAGGCTTTCGCATGACTGAAAAATCTTCCAACGCGATGTGGGGCGGGCGGTTTGCCGCCGGGCCTGATGCGATCATGGAGGCGATCAATGCCTCGATCGGGTTCGACCGGCGCCTTGCCGCGCAGGATATCCAGGGCTCGCGTGCGCATGCCGCCATGCTTGCGGCCACGGGCATTGTCGATAGTAGGGATGTCGAGGCGATCAGGGAAGGCCTGCTCAAGATTTTGTCAGAGATAGAGGCGGGGACATTCGCTTTTTCCACCGCCCTGGAAGACATTCACATGAATGTCGAGGCGCGGCTGACCGATCTGATCGGGCCTGCGGCGGGCAGGTTGCACACCGCGCGGTCGCGCAATGATCAGGTGGCGACGGATTTCAAACTGTGGGTGCGCGATCAGATCGACGCGGCGATTGCGGGGTTGCAGGCGCTGACCGGCGCGCTGCTGACACAGGCAGAGGCGGGTGCCGATTGGGTGATGCCGGGGTTTACCCACCTGCAAACCGCCCAGCCCGTCACCTGGGGTCATCACATGATGGCCTATGTCGAGATGTTCGGCCGCGACACCGGCCGGTTTCGCGATGCGCGCGCGCGGATGAACGAATGCCCCCTGGGGGCCGCCGCATTGGCGGGCACGTCCTTTCCCATCGACCGGCACATGACGGCGGCCGCGCTGGGGTTCGATCGGCCCAGCGCCAATTCGCTTGATGCGGTCAGCGACCGCGATTTCGCGCTGGAATTCCTGGCGGCCGCTTCCATCACCGCCGTGCATCTGTCGCGGCTGGCGGAAGAACTGGTGATCTGGTCTTCGGCGCAGTTTCGCTTCGTTGCGCTTTCCGACCGGTTTTCAACCGGCTCGTCGATCATGCCGCAAAAGAAAAACCCCGATGCCGCGGAACTTCTGCGCGCCAAGATCGGGCGGATACTGGGGGCGATGGTGGCGCTTTTCACGGTGATGAAGGGGCTGCCGCTGGCCTATTCCAAGGACATGCAGGAAGACAAGGAACAGGTGTTCGACGCCGCCGACACGTTGATCCTGTCGCTTGCCGCGATGACGGGAATGGTGGCCGACATGACCGCCAATCGCGATGCGCTGGCGCGGGCGGCGGGATCGGGGTTTTCCACCGCCACCGATCTGGCCGACTGGCTGGTGCGCGCGGCAAACCTGCCGTTCCGCGAGGCGCATCACGCGACCGGCGCGCTGGTCAAGCTGGCCGAAGGGCGCGGCGTGGATCTGCCCGATCTGACCCTGGCCGACATGCAGGCGGTGCACCCGGCGATCACCGAAGATGTGTTCTCTGTGCTGGGGGTGGACAATTCGGTGCGAAGCCGTACCTCCTACGGGGGCACCGCGCCCGATCAGGTGCGCGCACAGGTGGCACGCTGGCGAAAGGTTCAGGGATGAGGGTGGCGGTTTTGATCGGTCTGCTGTCTTGTGTGGCCTGCACATCCGAACCTCGGGCCAATGCCCATGTGCGTGTCACCCCGGACGGGGTGCGCGTGGTGCCGGTACTGTCGGGCGTCCTGAACGGCGTCGGCGTTTCGGTGTCACCATGAGGGCGGCGGGTGTGCTGGTGCTGCTGGCGGTTCTCGCGGGGTGCGGGGCCGATGGTCGGCCTATCGCGCCGGGATCAGGCGATGTCATGCCGGTTGTCCATTCGGCGACCACTTCGGGCACCACATCAACCACCACTGCGGGGGCCAGAAATGGCTAGGGCGGCACGGGGCGGGGGGTGCGCATGCGACTGCGGCTGATCTATCTGGCGCTGGCCATCTGGGGGGCGGTCCATCCGATGTACTGGTTTCTGACCCACATGCGCGAAACCGGCACCGGCCTGTCGGGGCTGGTGGATGCGTGGTATGTCAACGCCTCGACCACCGGGCTGACATGGGATCTGACCATTGCCGCCGTCGCGCTGACGGTCTGGGTGCTGGCCGAGGTGTCGGTGCGGCGCAACTGGCTGGCGCTTGTGGCGATTCCGGCGACCTTCGGCATCGGCGTTTCCTGCGGATTGCCGCTATATCTGTATCTGCGGGCGCGTCCCGTTACCTGAGGCCGACATGGATCATTTTCTCTATCGAAACGGCATCCTGCATGCCGAAGACGTGGCGCTGACCGATATCGCGGCACGGGTGGGCACGCCGTTCTATTGCTATTCCACCGCCACGCTGACCCGGCATTACCACCTGTTTCAAGAGGCGCTGGCGGGCCTGCCGCACATGATCTGCTTTGCGGTGAAATCCAACAGCAACCTGGCGGTGCTGCGCATCCTGGGCGATCTGGGCGCGGGGATGGATGTGGTATCGATCGGGGAATACCTGCGCGCCCGCGCGGCTGGCGTTCCGGGCGAACGTATCGTGTTTTCCGGCGTCGGCAAGACCCGGCAGGAAATGCGCGCCGCGTTGCAGGGCGGCATCCGGCAATTCAACGTCGAAAGCGAGCCGGAGTTGCGCGCGCTCTCCGAGGTAGCCGTGTCGCTGGGCTTGACGGCCCCGATCGCGCTGCGCGTCAACCCCGATGTCGACGCCAAGACGCACGAGAAAATCGCCACCGGAAAATCGGAAAACAAGTTCGGCATTCCCATATCCCGTGCCCGCGAAATCTACGCCGAGGCAGCGGCGCTGCCCGGCCTCGATGTGGTGGGCATCGATGTGCATATCGGCAGCCAGTTGACCGATCTGGCGCCGTTCGAGGCGGCCTATCTGAAGGTGGCTGATCTCACCCGGCAACTTCGCGCCGATGGCCACGACATCCGCCGCCTCGATCTGGGCGGCGGCCTTGGCATCCCTTACGAGCGGTCGAACACCGCGCCGCCCCTGCCGATCGAATATGGCGATGTGATCCGGCGCACCGTGGGCGATCTGGGCTGCGAGATTGAAATTGAACCGGGCCGCCTGATTTCGGGAAATGCCGGGGTGCTGGTGGCATCCGTCATCTGGGTGAAACAGGGCGAGGGGCGGGATTTTCTCATTCTGGACGCGGCGATGAACGATCTGGTGCGCCCGTCGATGTATGGCGCCTGGCACGATATCGTGCCGGTGGCCGAACCCGCGCCGGGCGTCGATCAGCACCCCTATGACGTGGTCGGCCCGGTCTGTGAAACCGGCGACACATTCGCCCGCGCCCGCCCGCTGCCACCACTGGCCGAGGGCGATCTGGTCGCGTTCCGGTCCGCCGGGGCCTATGGCGCGGTGATGGCGTCGGAATACAACACCCGCCCCCTGATCCCCGAGGTTCTGGTCCATCAGGATCACTTTGCGGTCATACGCGCGCGGCCTTCCTTTGACGAAATCCTGAAACGCGATACCATACCGTATTGGGTGTAACGCGCACGGCGCCCCAGGGCCCCGGAGGGTGAGATGACGGAACCCGACAGATCGGTTGGCAAGGCCGCGTCCGACAAGACCTTGGGCGGCGCACTTTACGCGCTGCGCCGCACCATCGGGCTGACGCGGGCGGGGCTGGTGGCCGAACGGGCCGCGCGCGCTTTCTGGCCGCTTTGGTCGTTGGTGCTGCTGGTGGTGGCGCTGCTTGCCTTCGGGGTGCAGGGCGCGTTGGCTGGGCCGGTTCTGGCCATGCTTGGGGGGCTTTTCGGCGGGCTTGCGGTTGCGGCGCTTTGGTACGGGGTGCGGCGGTTTCGCTGGCCGTCCGGGGCCGAGGCCCGCGATCGCCTTGATCATACCCTGCCGGGCCGCCCGATTGCGGCCCTGACCGATCATCAGGTGATCGGCACCGCTGATGGCGCATCAAAGGCGGTGTGGCGCGCGCATCTTGAACGGATGGCCGCGCGCGCGCGCGCCGCGCGCCCGGTGCGCCCCGACCTGCGGCTGGCATCGCGCGACCGGTTCGCGCTGCGCTATGTCGGGTTGACGGCGCTGGTGATGGCGCTGCTGTTCGGATCGATCTGGCGGGTGGCATCGGTGCGCGACATGCTGCCGGGGGGGGCTGCGCTGGCCTCTGGCCCCTCATGGGAGGGGTGGATCGAACCGCCGCGCCATACCGGCCTGCCCACGCTTTACCTCAACGAAATCAAGGCAGGCACCCTTGCCGTGCCGGTCGGGAGCGCCGTCACCCTGCGCCTTTACGGCGAGGTTGGCGCGCTAAGCGTCGAAGAAACCGTTTCCGGCCAACCCCTTGCCAACAGCCCCGCCGATGAACCGATGGTGCGCCAGTTCGATGTGGCAAGGCCGGGGGCCCTGCGTATTACCGGGGCAAACGGGCGGGAATGGCAGGTGGATCCCATCCCCGATAGCCCCCCCGCCATCAGCTTCGCGGGGGACATGGTGCGCGAGGCCGGCGGGCGCGCCCGGCAGGATTTCCGCGCCATCGATGATTATGGCGTGACCGGCGTGCAGGCCGAAATCAGCCTTGATCCGGGCGCCGTCGATCGCCGCCACGGCCTTGCGGCCGACCCGGAGCCGCGCGACCCGATCACTGTCGATCTGCCGCTGCCCGTCGCGGGCGACCGCAAGGATTTCACGGAATCGCTGATTGATGATTTCTCGCAGCATCCTTGGGCAAACCTGCCGGTGCGGATCACGCTGCGCGCCGTCGATGCGGCGGGGGCGACCGGCACGGTATCCCGCGCGGGTATCACCCTGCCGGGGCGGCGGTTCTTCGATCCGCTCGCCGCCGCGGTGATAGAGATGCGGCGCGATCTGCTCTGGGCGCGCGCGAACGGGCCGCGCAGCGCGCAAATCCTGCGCGCCGTGACCCATCTGCCCGAAGGATTCGTGCGCGATCACAGCGCCTATCTGCAACTGCGGGTGGCGATGCGTCGGCTTGATGCCGGGAACGCCGCAAGCGGCGGCCTGAGCGTCGCGGTGCGCGACGAGGTTGCGGCCGCCCTCTGGGACATCGCCCTGCAAATCGAAGAGGGCGATCTGGCCTCGGCGCTGGAACGGTTGCGCCGCGCCCAGGATCGCCTGTCCGAGGCGATTCGAAACGGTGCCGACAAATCCGAGATCGCCGAACTGATGCAGGAACTGCGCGAGGCGACGCAGGATTACATCCGCCAGCTTGCCGAAGATGCGGCCCGTAATCCCGACAGGCAGCAGGCCGACAACCAGAACACCCTGCAACTGTCGCAAGATCAGTTGCAGCAGATGTTGCAACGCCTTCAGGAACTGATGGAACAGGGCCGCACCGCCGAGGCCGCCGAACTTCTGGAACAATTGCGCCAGTTGATGGAAAACCTGCAGGTCACCCAAGGTCAGGGAGAGGGCCAGCAAGGGCCGGGCGAACAGGCGATGCGCGATCTGGCCGACACGCTGCGCCAGCAGCAGGGCCTGTCGGACGAGGCGTTCCAGAACCTGCAGGACCGCTTTGGTCAGGGCGGCAGCCAACCCGAGGGGCAGCAACCGGGCCAGCAGGGGATGCCCGGCCAGCCCGGCGGACAGGAGCCGGGGCGCTCGGGGGAAGGCCCGCAAGGCACCGCCCCCGGTGGTGAAACCGGCCAAAGCCTTGCTGAACGTCAGCAGGCGCTGCGCGAACAACTGCGCCGTCAGCAGGAACAGGGCCTGCCCTTTGCCGGAACCCAAGAAGGCGATGCGGTCGAACGCGGCCTGAACGATGCCGCCCGCGCCATGGACAAGGCCGAACGTGCCCTGCGCGGCCAGAACCTTGCCGAGGCGCTTGATCACCAGTCCCGCGCCATGGAGGCGCTGCGCGAAAGCCTGCGCAACCTTGGCGAGGCCATGGCCCGGAACCAGCAGCCGGGGCAGGGGCAACAGGGCCAGGCGATGGGCGACGGCGACCCGCGTGGTGATCGGGATCCGCTTGGCCGCAGCATCGGCCGCGGCGGGCGCATCGGCACCGATGAGCAGCTTTTGCAGGGCGAAGACGTCTATCGCCGGGCCGAGGAACTGCTTGACGAGATCCGCCGCCGCTCTGGCGATCAAACCCGCCCCGAGGCCGAGCGCGACTATCTGCGCCGCCTGCTTGACCGGTTCTGACCTGTAGGGTGCATCAACCAACCTCAACGGTCTTTCGTTGTGCAATCGCGCGCCGCATCGCCCCCGCAGGTAACCTTTGCGGTGACGATGCCAGCCTTGGCCGATGCCCTATTCCGGCGCCCAGCCGCTGACGGCCTTGACCTCCAGGAAATCCTCCAACCCCCAGACGCCCCCCTCGCGCCCGTTGCCCGATGCCTTGACACCGCCAAACGGGCTGCCCGCGCCGCGCGATGTTCCGTTCATCTCGACCATCCCCGACCGCAGCCGCCGCGCCACCCGGTTGCGTTTCGCGCCGTCCTGGCTTTGCACGTAATTGGTCAGCCCATAGGGCGTGTCATTGGCGATGCGGATCGCCTCCGCCTCGCCCTCGAAGGGGATGATCGACAGGACGGGGCCAAAGATTTCCTCGCGCGCGATGGTCATGTCATTGGTGACATCGGCAAACACCGTGGGCCGCACGAACCAGCCCCGGTTCAACCCCTCGGGCCGCCCGACGCCGCCCGCGACCAGCCGCGCGCCCTCGTCGATGCCCTTCTGGATCAGCCCCTGCACCTTGTCGAACTGCGCGGCGCTGACCACGGGGCCGATGTGGCGGCCATCCTCGGAGGCCGCCGCCACGCGGGTGTTTTCCGCCACCTCGCGGGCGATTTCCACGGCGTCGTCGTAGATCGCGCGCTCCACCAACATCCGCGTCGGGGCGTTGCACGACTGGCCGGTGTTGTTGAAACAATGGATCGTGCCGCGCTTGACTGCCTTTTCATCGGCATCGGCAAAGACGATGTTGGCCCCCTTGCCGCCCAATTCCAGATGCACGCGCTTCAATGTGTCGGCGGCGGCCTTGGAAATCGCGATCCCCGCCCGGGTCGAGCCGGTGAACGACACCATGTCAACGTCCGGATGCGCCGACAACTGGCTGCCCACGCCCGCCCCGTCGCCATTGACCAGGTTGAACACGCCCGCAGGCACGCCCGCCGCCTCCAGTATCTCGGCAAAGATCAACGCCGAGACCGGCGAGATCTCGGAGGGTTTCAGCACCATCGTGCAACCGGCCAAGAGCGCCGGAATGACCTTGAGCGTGATCTGGTTCATCGGCCAGTTCCACGGCGTGATCAGCGCGCAAACCCCGACCGGATCCATCAGGATACGGTCATTCGGCGCGTGATCGCCCAGCGGCCGCTCAAATCGGAACCCGCGCGCGGCGGTGATGAAATTGGCGATGTGCCAGCTTCCCGCCGTCACCTGCGACGACCGGGAATAGGCGATGGGCGCGCCCATCTCGCGGCTCATCGCTTGGGCCAGATCCTCGGCGCGGTCATTATAGATGGCCAGAATGCGCTCAACCAGCGCCAGCCGCTCGGCCGGGTCGGTCGCGGCCCAGCCGTCGAATGCCGCGCGCGCGGCGGCCACGGCGGCGTCGGTGTCGGCCTGCCCGCCAAGGGCTACCTCGGTGAACGCCTCTTCGGTGGACGGGTCGAACACCGGCAGGCGGCTTCCCGAGCGCGGGGCGACCCATGCGCCATCGATAAAAAATTTCTCTGTATCGGGCATTTCGCGACTCCTTTGTTGCGAAACAGACTACACTGTTTCGCGCGGCCTTGAACATCCCCGGCCTGCCCCATAGTTTCATCCCAAATCACCCCTACGTCCGGAGAGTGTCATGTCCCTGCGCATCAACGATATTGCCCCCGATTTCACCGCCGATAGCACCGAAGGCACCATTCATTTCCACGACTGGATCGGCGATGGTTACGCGGTCCTGTTCAGCCACCCCAAGGACTTCACCCCGGTCTGCACCACCGAATTCGGCGCCGTGGCGCAGTTGGCCAAAGAATTCGAGGATCGCGGGACTAAAGTCATCGGCGTGTCGGTCGATTCTGTCGCCGATCACCTTAAATGGAAATCCGACATCGCCGCCTTTGCCGATGCGCCCGCCAATTTCCCGATCATTGACGATACGTCGCTCAAGGTGGCCAAGGCCTATGACATGCTGCCCGCCGAAGCCTACCTGCCCGATGGCCGCACACCCGCCGACACCGCGACCGTGCGGTCGGTCTTCATCATCGGACCCGACAAGAAGGTGCGCCTGATGATGACCTATCCCATGTCGGTGGGGCGCAATTTCGCAGAGATCCTGCGTGCGCTCGATGCGGTTCGGGCGACAGACGGCGCGCCAATCGCCACGCCGGCGAACTGGGTTCCCGGGCAGGACGTGATCGTGGCGCTTTCCGTCAATGACGCGGATGCAAAGGGCAGGTACGGCGAACTTGACAAGCGGCTGCCCTACCTGCGCTTCGTCAAGGCCCCGAAATAATCCCGGCTCATCCTCTCGACCCAAATACTCCCGCCGGAGGCATCCGCCCGCGCCCCAAGGCGCGGGCGGAATTCGTTCATACGTCCCGCGCCAACCGCAGCCCGCTGAACTGCCAGCGCTTTTCGGGCTGAAAGAAATTGCGATAGGTGGCGCGCATGTGGCCGGGCGGCGTGGCGCATGACCCACCGCGCAAAACATACTGCCCGTTCATGAACTTGCCGTTGTATTCGCCGACCGCCCCCTCGGCCACCCGAAACCCCGGATAGGGCGCGAATGCGCTCGCCGTCCATTCCCAGACATCGCCGTAAAGCTGTTGCAACCCCGCGCCCTTTGCCGGGGCAGGGCGCAGGCGGCCCGTGTCGATCATGTTGCCTTCGGCCTTCATATCGCGCGCGGCGAATTCCCATTCGAACTCGGTGGGCAGGCGCGCGCCTGCAAAACTTGCATAGGCATCGGCCTCGAAATAGCTGATGTGCACGACCGGCGCGGCGGGGTCCACGGGTTGCGGGCCGCGCAGCGTCATGGTCCACCATTCCGCGTCGCGCCTGTGCCAGTAAAGCGGCGCGTCCCAGCCCTCGGCCTGCGCGCGCGCCCAGCCATCGGTCAGCCACAGCCCGACGGTGTCATAGCCGCCCGCCTCGATGAAGGCGATCCATTCGCCATTCGTCACCGGGCGCGTGGCCATCTCGAACGGTGCCAGATAGCGTTTGTGGCGCGGCTCTTCGCAGTCAAACGCAAATCCCGCGCCGTCATGGCCGAATTCGGTGAGCCCGCCGTCAAACCCGATCCAGCCCTGCGCGGGCGGGGCATCGGTCAGCGCCAGCGGCTCTGACGGGCGAAACGCGGGCGCCAGCGGGTTCTGCGCGAAAAGATGCAGGATGTCGGTCAGCAAAAGCTCCTGATGCTGTTGCTCATGCGCGCAGCCAAGCGCCAGAAGATCGGCGACCTTGGCGCTGATGTCTTCGTCCAACAGCCGCCCCAGCGCCGCATCGACATGGGCGCGGTAGGCCAGCACCTCATCCAGCGTCGGGCGGGTGATCATGCCCCGGCGCCCGCGCGGTTGCCGCTTGCCCAGCGCTTCGTAATAGGAATTGAACAGATAGGGAAACCGGTCGTCGAACCGCCGGTATCCCGGCAGCGCCTCGATCAGGATCATGGTTTCGAAAAACCACGTCGTATGCGCCAGATGCCATTTCGCCGGGCTGGCATCCTCCATCGACTGCACCGTGGCGTCGGCATCCGACAGCCCTGCGGCCAGCCACAGACTGCGCGCGCGGGTGGTGCGCAGCCGGTCTGTCAGAGGCGCGTCTTGCGCGCATGGTTAGATGTCGGTTCTGCGGCGGGTTTCCGTTCGGGTCATCGGTTTGCTCCTGTCCGCTGACCGGGCCATGATGCGCCCCGGCGGCATGATCCGACCAGGACGCGGCGCGGGTCAGACCGAAGTGCAGATGTATTTCATCTCCAGATAGTCCTCGATCCCGTGGCGGGAACCCTCGCGCCCCAGCCCCGATTGCTTGACGCCGCCGAACGGCGCCACCTCGGTGGAAATAATGCCGGTATTGACCCCGACAATCCCGTATTCCAGCGCCTCCTGCACCCGCGTCACCCGACCGATATCGCGGGCATAGAAATAGGCGGCAAGGCCGAAGATCGTATCATTGGCATAGGCGATCACCTCTTCCTCGGTCTCGAAGCGGAACAAGGGCGCCAGCGGGCCGAATGTTTCCTCCTGCGCGACCACCATTTTCTGGGTAATGCCGGTGACGATGGTGGGTTCAAAGAAGGTGCCGCCCAACTCGTGGCGCTTGCCGCCGGTGATCACCGTGCCGCCCTTGTCGGCGGCGTCCTTCAGATGCGCCTCGACCTTTTTCACCGCCGCTTCATTGATCAGCGGCCCCAGCGCGACACCATCCGTCAGCCCGTCGCCGACGGGCAGTTTGGCCACCGCCGCCGCCAGCTTTTCGGCGAAGGCATCATAGACGCCCGCCTGCACATAGATGCGGTTGGCGCAGACGCAGGTCTGGCCGTTGTTGCGGAACTTGCAGGCGATGGCGCCCACCACCGCCTCATCCAGATCGGCGTCGTCGAAGACGATGAAGGGCGCGTTGCCGCCCAGTTCCATCGAACATTTCATCACCTGATCGGCTGCCTGCGCCAGCAGGATGCGGCCCACGGCGGTCGATCCGGTAAAGGTCAGCTTGCGCACGATGGGGTTTTCGCAAAACTCCTTGCCGATGTCGGATGCATGGGTCGAGGTGATGACCGACAACAGCCCCTTGGGCACCCCGGCCCGTTCGGCCAGCACCGCCATGGCAAGCGCCGACAAGGGCGTCAGTTCGGATGGGCGCATCACAAATCCGCAGCCCGCCGCAAGTGCCGGTGCCACCTTGCGCGCGATCATCGCGTTGGGAAAGTTCCAGGGCGTGATCGCGGCCGCGACGCCGATGGGCTGGCGGATCACCATCAGGCGCTTGTCGGCCATGTGGCCGGGGATGGTTTCGCCATAGATGCGCTTGGCCTCTTCGCCGAACCATTCGATGAAAGACGCGCCATAGGCGATTTCGCCGCGCGCCTCGGCCAGGGGTTTGCCCATTTCGGCGGTCAGGATCACGGCCAGATCCTCTTGATTGGCCATGGTCAGGTCGAACCATTTGCGCAGGATATTGGCGCGTTCCTTGGCGGTGCGCGCGGCCCATGCCTTTTGCGCCTTTTGCGCGGCCTTGATCGCGCGCGCGGTTTCGGCGCGGCCCAGATCGGGCAGGGTGGCGATCACATCGCCCCGTGCCGGGTTGTTCACATCGAAGGTCGATCCGTCGTCGGCGGCGATCCAGTCCCCGGCCACGAACGCGCGGGTTTCCAACAGCGTGGGGTCGGTCAGGATCGCGCGCAGATCGGTCGTGGTGTCCAGCATCTTACCCTCCCTCGGAAACAGTCATTCCGGATCAAACATGAACCCCGGCCCGCCAATTGTCCAGCCGCGCCCCCCAGTCAGCCGTTATCGGTCAGCCGTTATCGGTCAGCCGTTATCGGCAAGGCGGATAACCGCCGCGCCCGCGCGCAGATCCCCGTCGGCCCGGTCCAGGCGCAGATAGGCGATGCCGTGGCCGCCCGACTGGGTGAAAAGCCGCCCGGCGGGTTTGCCATCGCGCGTGATCTCGGTTCCCACGGGGGCGGTGCCCTCTACCGCGACCCGCACCAGCCCCTTGCGCAATTCGGTCTTGTGTTTCATGCGCGCGGTCACTTCCTGCCCGACATAGCAGCCCTTGCGAAAATCGACGCCGTTCAGCCGCTCAAAACCTGATTCCAGAATGTAGCTTTCATCGGGGATCAACTCGATCCCGCTTTCGGGCACGCAGGCCGCCACCCGGACCGCATCCCAGTCGATGCCGGGCGCGGCACCCTTTTGTGCCGTGTACATCCGCCAGCCAAGCGAAGGGTGGCGCGGATCGGCCAGCGCCCCCTCTGGCAGCGCCCCAAGGCCGCGCAACACGTTCAGATCGCTGGGCTCTATGGAAACCGCCGCGCGTAATCTATACATCATGAGCCTGCGCGTGACCCCCTCGGCAAGATCGGCATGCACATCCAGCAACACCGCGTCGCCCCGTTCGGCCAGAAAGAAATCGGCCAGATATTTGCCCTGCGGGGTCAGAAGCGCCGCGTAAACCAGCCCATCCTTAAGACGGGCCACATCGTTGCTGACCAGGCCCTGAAGAAAATCGATCCGGTCGGCCCCGGTGATCGACAGGATCTGTCGGTTCGGGCAGTGCTCTGGTTGGGGCATGGGGTTCGTCCTGTTCTGGTCCTGCGGCCGCAAACCCCGTGCGGGGGGGGTGCGGCGCCGAATATATTCTAACGGGTTTTCAGGGTGCGGGGCAGCCCTGAATGTCGATGCTGCGATCCGGCCCGACCACGGTCAGGCGCAGGGTGGATCGTTGCAGCGCGAACGGGCGCGCCTCAACGGGAACGAAATCGGCGCTGGCGACCAGGTGGCGGCCGCTGCGTTCCAGGCGCGATTGCGAAATCCAGAGGTTTTCGTCGGGCGTCTCGAACACCAGCGCGTCGGCGGTGATCGTGGCGGGCAGATCGACAAGGGCGCGCACCTGCACGCCATCGGCAATCGGCGTGATGCGGCAAGACACGGGCCCAAGGC
Source organism: Paracoccaceae bacterium (assembly GCA_014359745.1). Classification (GTDB taxonomy): domain Bacteria; phylum Pseudomonadota; class Alphaproteobacteria; order Rhodobacterales; family Rhodobacteraceae; genus JACIYW01. Next base: position 13,533 of record JACIYW010000063.1, read on the forward strand.
CCGCCGCGCGCGCGCTTACCGGTTGCCGGGCCAGCGCGGCAAGGATCGATTTATCCTGCTGACCTTCGGGCGATGCGGGAAACTCGGCGCGGATGGCGCGGGTGACCGGAATGCACACATCCTGGCACACGCCGATCTGCACCTCGGCTTCGATGAGAATCGGCGCATCGGCGCGCAGCGGCAAGAATTCCAGCGGCAGCACAAGCTGATCCTTGTAGCCGACAGATTTCAGCCCCGCCTGATCGAACACCTGCGGGCTGGGCCAATGGACCGCCACATCATGCAGATTGCGCGAACCCGACCAGTCGAACAGCGGCGGGATGCCGCCATCGCCGGGCGATCGCCAATAGGTTTTCCACCCCGGCGCCAGATCGACGCGCAGCGCGGCCATCCGGGTGCCGGATTTGGTCACCCACCCCGAAAGCAGGGTGATCTGCACCACGTCATCAACCACCAGAAATCCCTCGGCCCGCAGGGCGGTCGGGGGCAGGCTGGCGGCAAGCGCCGCGCCGAGGGCGATCATGGAAAGGGCGTTTCTGATCATGGCCGCACCCTAGTCTTATTTCCCGGCGTGAAAAGTCACTAATCCTTGAAGCAACGTTTCGGGCGCGGCATGGCCGGGGCCACCGCGCCATTTTGCCTCTTGCGCCGGGGGCGCGGCTTGCCCAAATCTAGGCCATGGGCAGCAAATCCGACACACTGGACCTTTCGGGAAAACTTCTGATCGCCATGCCCGGCCTTGGCGATCCGCGTTTCGCGCGCAGCGTGATCTTTATCTGCGCGCATTCCCCCGATGGGGCGATGGGGCTGGTGATCAACCGCCCGGCGCGGGATCTGGAATTTACCGATCTGCTAAGCCAGCTTGGCATCGAACCTGGCCAGAATTGCCCCTCGCCCCCCATTCATTTCGGCGGGCCGGTCGAACTGGGGCGCGGGTTCGTGCTGCATTCCGCAGAGTATCGCGGGCATGAGGCGACGCTGCGGGTCAATGACCGCTTTTCCATGACCGCGACGCTGGACATCCTGCAAGATATCACAAAAGGCACGGGCCCAAAGGCCGCCCTGCTGGCGCTGGGCTATGCCGGGTGGGGGCCAGATCAGCTTGACCGCGAGATACTGGCGAACGGCTGGCTGACCTGCGATGCGCTGCCCGAACTTGTGTTCGACCGCGAGGATGCGGGCAAATGGGCGCGGGCGCTGGCCTCGCTCGGGGTTGATCCCGAAAGCCTGTCGGGCGCGTCCGGGCGGGCCTGAGGGCGCAAGGGGGCGTTTGACCCTGCGGGGGCGGGGCTGTATCGCTTGAACTGCCCGATTTGCCCCGGTCGATCCGAATTGACCCAGCCGAAAGGCCGATGACCATGCCCGAAGCGTTCTTGTCAGCCATGTCGCAGGCGCGCGACCTCTTGATGCTGGGCGGTGTGACGATCTGGGCGATTGGCGCGCTGTCGGTGATCGCGCTGGCGATCACGCTGTGGAAGCTGTGGCGCTTTGCCCTGCTGGGCGTCTGGTCGGGGCGGCGCAGCCGCGCCGCCGTGGCCCTGTGGCAAGAGGGGCGCGACGCCGAGGCGCTGCATGCTGTCACCGGCGCGCGTGGCTTGCGGGCGCGGCTGGTGCTGGCGGCAATCGTGGCCTGTCAGGACAAGCGGCTGACCACCATCGCCGCCGAAACCGAAACCGAGCGCGTGGCGCGTGCCCTGCTGGCCGAGGCGCGGCGCGGGTTGCGGCCGCTGGATCTGATCGCCACCATCGCGCCGCTCTTGGGCCTTCTGGGCACGGTTCTGGGCATGATCGCGGCGTTTCGCACCTTGCAAGAGGCCGGCGCGCGCGCCGATCCCGCCGCCCTGGCCGGCGGGATATGGGAGGCGCTGCTGACCACGGCGGCGGGCATGGCGGTGGCGATCATGGCCTCGGTCGCGCTAAGCTGGTTCGACGCCATCGTCGAATCGCTGCGCCATGATATGGAGGATCTCGCCACGCGCATATTCCTGCACCCCCGCCCCGAAACCCAGGGCCGCCCGCGTCTGGTGGGAAAATGAGGATCATTGCCACCCCGCCCGCGCGCCGTCGCACCGTCAATCTGACGCCGATGATCGATGTGGTGTTCCTGTTGCTGGTGTTTTTCATGCTGGCCGCCCGGTTCGGGGCGGAGCTGTCGCTGCCGGTGGCGTCCGCAGGCGCGGGCAATGCCGAATGGCAGGGCCCCCCCCGCCTGATAGAGGTGCTGCCCGATGCCGTGCTGCTGAACGGCGTGCCGGTTGCGCAGGCGGGGCTGGCCGATGCGGTGGCGGCGCTGACCAGAACCCGCGACGATCCGGT